>JASHRK010000287.1 GCA_030037405.1 Acidimicrobiales bacterium
CTCGCGGATCAGGTCCTCGGTGTGGTTGTAGTCGCCCTCGCCGAAGTCGTAGTAGCGGATCTCCCCTTGGGCGTCGATCAAGTAGTCGGCCGGCCAGTACTCGTTGCGGTAGGCATTCCAGGTGGCGTCGTTGAAGTCCATGGCTACGGGATAGTCGACACCGAGCTGCTTGACGGCGGCCGCCACGTTGGACGCGACGTGCTCGAAGGAGAACTCCGGGGTCTCCACCCCGACCACGTCGAGCCCGTAGGCGTGGTAGCGGTTGTACCACGCCTCGACGTGGGGCAGGCTCCTGCGGCAGTTGATGCACGAATAGGTCCAGAAGTCGACGAGCACGACCTTCCCGCGCAGTGACGCGATCGTGATCGGTCGGTCCCCCGGGGTGTTGAGCCAAGCGGTGATCCCGACGAAGTTGGGCGCCCTCCCCTCGTTGGAGAGCCCGGCGGTCGATTGGACCGGGCGCGCTTTGCTCGTCGCGCCCGACGCTGAGTGCAGCTCGCTCGCGATGGAGCGCGCTCCTTCGACGTTCTTTTGGAATGCGCTCGTATAGCCCGGAAGGGCGGTCTGCAAACCGGTGGTCAGGTTGGCCCAGATGGCCACCACCGAGACGATCAGCACCACGCCTGCGACGCGCCGCACGGTCGGCGCATGCTTGCGGAGTGCCCGCAACTTCTCCGAGGCTCGCTCGCCGAGCGCGGCGAACACGAAGAGCGGGATCCCCGCTCCCAGGCAGTAGGCGGCGGTGAGGGCGATCGTCAAGCCTCCGACCCGGTGGGTGGAGGCCGCGACCGACATGGCGGCGAGGATGGGCCCCGCGCACGGCACGAAGACGAGCCCCAACCCGATGCCCAGGACGAAACCAGAGCGGGACTGGGTCGGGGCGCGGGACGCCAGGCGGGAGAAGGGGCGTCCGATCAGCCGGCCCACCTGGGGCACGACCATCCCGATCCCGGCCAGGCCCAGCAGCGCGAGGGCGGCGTCGTGCAAGAGGTCCTGGGGCAGCCCGAGTGCGGAGAGTATGGACCCGGCAAAGAGCGTGAAGAACCCGAAGGAGAGGACCAGGCCGCCTGCGATTGCGAACGGGCGTGCCGCCCAACGCTCTCTCCCGCCCCCCTCAGAGCCCTCGCCGTTCGGTCGCACCGCCCCTGCCGTCAGGACCACAGGGAGCACCGGAAGCACGCACGGGGACAGCGCGGTAACGATCCCCGCGACGAAACCGATGAGGAGGAGGAGCGGTGTCACGCCACAAATCGTAGAAGCGACCGCTCCCGAAATACGGGCGCCCACCTAGCGATGTCCGGGTGTCCGTCATCGTCGCAGCCATGGTTCACCGCTTCCTCTACGAGGCAGTCTGGCTTGCTGTCGAAGGTAGTATCTGCATGATCCGCCTTGGAGACCTGCGGTCCAAGCGCATGCGCATAGCGGTCACCGGGGGGACGGGGTTCGTCGGGGGTCACCTCGCTGGCCGGAGCATTCGAGGGCTGCGACGCCGTGGCTCATTGTGCCGGCATCAACCGGGAGATCGGTTCGCAAACGTACGAGGCCGTGCATATCCTCGGGACCACCAACGTGGTGAAGGCAGCTGAGGTGGCCGGTGTTCGCCGGCTGGCGTTTATTAGCTTCCTGCGGGCGCGTCCCCACTGCGGATCGCCCTACCACGAGTCGAAGTGGGCGGCGGAAGAGCTCGTCCGCGCCTCGAGCTGCGAGTGGACCGTCTTGAAGCCGGGGATGATATTCGGCCGGGGCGATCACATGCTCGATCACCTGAGCCACGCCGTGTACACGTTCCCCTTCTTTCTCGGGATCGGCTCTTGTCGGCTACGCCCGCTGGCGGTCGAAGATGTCGTTGACGTTCTCGTGGCGACCCTCGTGGACGGCCGCCTGGCGCGCAAGACCGTAGGCGTCGTTGGCCCGACCGAGATCGGGTTCGACGACGACGCCGCACGTCTTGTCACGACCGTGCTCGGCAAGAAACGCCCGTTCGTGACGATGCCGATCGGCTTCCACTATGCCTTGGCGCGCGTGGCAGAAGCGACGATGAGGTCCCGCTCATCTCGCTTGCGCAGGTACGGATCCTGCAGGAGGAGGTGATGGAGCCGGTCAACGCCCCCGACGAGCTGCCCGAAGATCTCACACCGACGACGGCGGCCGACTCAAGGTCTGCAGTCCTAGTCTTCGACGGGGACTGCAGGTTCTGCACCTCGGCCGCACGCTGGGCCGAGAGCCGGTTCCGGCATGGTGAGCGAGCCGAGCCATGGCAACTGCTCGGAGATGAGTTTCTCGAGTCGTTCGGACTCAGCTTCGATGACGTGGGACGGGCGGCGTGGTGGGTGGACGCGGCGGGGTCTCGTGAACGCGGGCATCGCGCTGCCGGGATGGCGCTAAGGGCTGGCGGAGGTTGGCGCCGTGCCCTGGGTTGGTTCGCTCTCACACCACCCACCAGCTGGCTCGCGGCCGGCATCTACCGGCTTGTCGTACGGTGTCGCCACCGGCTTCCAGGCGGCACTCCGGCGTGCCGACTGGAGGGCAAGGACCCTCCTCGGCGCTGCCTCTTGCGCTCACGAGCTTGGCGAGCCCTGAAGTCGTCGAGCCGCCTTGTCGTCAGGCATGCAACCGACCTCTCATTGGTTGGCTTGCCCATTCGGTGAGGGCTCTCGGCACCGGGGCCGCGAAGCACTACCAAGACGGCATCTCGGACCTTGGCGGAAAGCTGGTTCGACTAAGGGACGCTGATCTCGGATCTGAGGACCAACGGCATGCAGACCGTTGGTGGCGGTGTTCACGACATGTGGTTCATCGGCTCACGGCCTTGCAACGAGCAAGGCAACGAACTCGATCTCGTCAGTGGCACTGGCCCCATCAACCTCGGAGCTGGCCTCATCGGGGACTTCTCGTCCGCTGATGACCAGGGGTTTCCTTGGTTCGTGGTGGAGAAGACGACCTCCTGTTCAAACCTCGCCGAGCTGCGGGAACGACTGGCGCCCTAAGAACGAGAGCATGACTAGAATACAGGTCATAACCGAGACGCTCTCGCTCGCCCACATCAAGGCCCACCTCTCGGAGGTGATTGACCGAGTTGAGCACCAACACGACCGCGTCATACTGACGCGCAACGGCCGGCCCGCGGCCGTCTTGGTAAGTCCCGACGATCTCGAGGCACTGGAGGACACGCTCGACCTGCTGTCAGACCCCCAGGCCCTGAGAGAGATCGGTGAGGCCCGCGAGGAAATCTCCGAGGGCCACGTCGTGGACGCAGCAGCGTTGCGAGCCAAGTACCTCGCTCGTTGACGACCGAGCCCTGGAGGCTCGTCCTCGCTGCCTCGGCCGAACGCTCACTCGACCGGCTGACACCCAAGATCGCCACTGCCATCGTCGAGTTCATGGTGCGTCCGCTGACCGAAGCACCTCGCCGAGTCGGTCACCCATTGGAGCGCGAGCTGGCCAGCCTGTGGTCCGCTTGCCGGGGCGCCTACCGCATCGTGTATGAGCTGGACGAAGTTGAGAGGGCGGTCAAGGTAGTTCGCATCGACCACCGCTCTGACGTCTACCGGCCAAGGTGAGGTCACGCGGGGCCACAGTTCTAATAGTGCTGTGATCTCGATTTTGTGGGCCGTAGACACTCGTGTTCGAACTTTGACGACGTGCGCCTTCGCGTGACTCGACTTCATTCGGCGGCCGACCTCCGTCCGTAACGGATGCCGGCAACGCTCTCTGCGAGGCGGTCCGGGGTCGGAGCTGGTTCGAAGAAGCGCAAGCGGGCCCTCTTGACAAGCCTCGCTCGTCGTACTGCCATTGTGATTCCATGACCACGACGAAGGACGACCGGCTCCAGATCCGGGTGGAGCCCAAGGCGAAGCGCCTCCTCGAGGAGGCGGCGGCCGCCAGCCACCTGACCGTCTCGGCATTCGTCCTCCAAGCGGCTGAAATGAGAGCTGACCAGGTGCTCTTGGACCGCGAGACGATCCGACTGAGCCCGCGAGCAGCGGCCACCTTCGCCAACGCTCTCGCGGAGCCCGCAACGGTGAACGAACGCCTGGCCAAGGCATTGGCTCGGCCCCGCGGCTTCACCTGGGCCGATTGAAGCTCTGCCGCCCCGAGCTCCTCGACGTCGATCGCCACGATCGGGGCAGTTTCGCGTCCACCGACGAGGCCATGAACGAATGGCTGCGCCGGTATGCGCGGCAGAGTCAGCGAGATGATACGGCGGCCACCTGGGTAATTGCTACGTCCGAAGGCCGGATCGCGGCGTTCGCCTCGCTGAGCATGACCGGCATCGACCGGTCCGAAGCCCCTGCGAGTCTCGGGAGGGGATCACCCAATCCGGTTCCGGGATTGCTCATTGGGCGGCTGGCGGTCGACCAGGACTTCCAGGGCCAAGGTGTTGGGACTGCCCTCGTGCAGCACGCCCTGGCCTTGGCCGTCGAGCTGAAGAACTCTGCCGCCTGCAGGGCAGTCGTTGTCGTGGCGCTCAATGCCGAGGCAAAAGCGTGGTGGCTCCGTTTCGGATTTCACTGCTTTGACGAGGAGAACGACGAGTGCTTCGAACTGTTCCTCCTGACGGCCGAAATCGAAGAGACGTTCGGTGCAGCGTGAGGCTGGTGGGATAGCGGTCGTGCACCGCAGTCACTTGTACTCGAACATCGCTGACGTGCAGAGACGACTTCTGGTGATGTAGTCCTCCAGCCGGTCAGCTGCAGCATATGCTCCTGTCACCATGGCGCTTGACCAAGATCGCGCCAAGCAGCCTGACCCGACGGCTGAACAGCCGACGTGTGGAGCGATGGCCATCCCTATCGGCGCTCGACATCAAGTTCCGGGCGAACTTCGCCTATGTCAAGGGCATCAACGGCGACGGTGCGGTTCCTCTCTTCCGCCTGCACTACGGAGGGTCGGCCAGCCGATGCGGCTTCGCCATTTATCTCGCCAGTCATGACGGCTACGAGCGGGCAATCCTACCGACCGGCCTCTTGGCCGGTTCGCCCGAAGATGCTCTCGATTGTGCGTGCGCGCTGTACGTCGGAGATGAGGAGCCTTCGCGCGAAAGCGAACTTGGCGACCTGCGGACGCCGCCTTTCAGCCGGAGGCAACTGACGCACTTGTTCGAGCCGGCCGTTCTTGTTCGGGGACGGGCTCTCGCAGACACCATCGACGATCTCTACGAAAACGAGTGGAGCATCGTCGGGAACGGAATGGTGGCGTCTCACCGATAGTCGATCGGCGGATGTCTCTCAACTAGCGCGCAGGTACTGGCCGATCGCCCGACGGATCGCCTCGGAGACGCTGATGTGCTCCTCGGCGGCTCGAAGTAGGAGATCTCGCTTCAGCTCAGGGTCGAGGCGTACCGACTCGACCGAGGAGGCTGCCGAGCCCATCGGTGGCCTACCGCCGCGACGCTGCAGGATCTTGCCGACGTCGTAGCCACGCTCGGCTTCGTCGGCCATATCCTCGACCATCTCGTCGGTGATGTCGGTCCCGTCCGCTTTCGTCCCGTGCGTCTTTCTCATGGTCATGTCCCTCCTCTCAAAAGGTCTTCGTACCTCGCCTGCATGGGCATCGAATGGATCATCGCCGGGCCCTCTGGACGGTCGAGAACCACCACTTCGAGAAGGTTCCCGGCCCGGTCCGGGCCGAGGACCAAGTAACGAGTCGGGTCCGCTCCGACTTCCTCTACGACCATTGCGTTGCGGACGGCGTGGAGTGTGTCCTCAAGGTCGATCCCGTGACGGAAGGCTGACCGGAGGGCTTCCACTGATGAATCGTACTACAGAACCACATAACTTGGCGAGCTCAGCTGGCATGAACGGTGTCCGTGCCGAGAGCCGCATCCACCTTCTGGACTTTGATGAGTGGTGCCGGACCCAGCGAGCATCGGCGACAGTGACCCTCTCGTTCTTCTACCGAGCGTTCTGCCGCGTCCTCCAGGTCATACCCCTCCTCGGTCGCAGCGACACCGACCTCGCCATCGAGGCTGTCATGCTGCGCGCCGGGCGCTCGAGCGGGCGGACCGGGCGTTGCGCGCCGGGCTTGCACGACTCCTCTCCCGTCAGCGACTCGGGCGCTTCATCGTCCAGCCGTAGCGCTGCTTCGCTGGCACAGGACCTCGTCTCAAAGCGCTGGACCTACCCCCACTGGAGCGTGTGGTCGACTGGGGAGGGAGTTTGCTTCGGGCTGGGGACGCGCGTCGGCGGGTTGATGGTTCGCCTGCAGCCAGCTCGACGAGAACACCTGTCTTCTGCAAGATTCGGCCTGACTCACGCACGTGGACGACTACGCCACGGTCCCGTGAGCTGTGGCTCATCTCGCAGTCTCGCTCGACTCATTCCTCGTCAACTGGCGGCGACGCTCCATCGGCCACGCGCTCCCGGATCAAGAACTTGACCGGTGTCGTGCACTCCGAGAGATCGGAGCGGACGTTGCGTGTCACTGGGGTGACCCACGCGGTCGCTCGGTTGGCGACGACGCCGGCTAGGTGGACGAGCCGGGTGTCAAGCTCGACGAATGAGCACGTCGTTCCGTCGCAGGAGCACGATGTCGACAGAGAAGAAGTCACAAGCTAGGAACTCGCTCCACGTCGGACCAGACCGGCGAAGCGCTCGG
>JASHRK010000288.1 GCA_030037405.1 Acidimicrobiales bacterium
CGTCTCCTCTGTGGGCCATCGGGACCTCCAGCTCGGGGTCATCTCCGACGACGGCCATCTCCGTGGTGGGGACGCCGAGCTGGCGTGCCGCGCTCCGGATCGCCTCGCGCGCAGGCTTGCCCACCACCTCCGGGCGCTTGCCGGTCAGGTCGGCGATCACGGCGCAGATAGCCCGAGAGGTGCCAAGAGCCCTTCCCTCGGCGCTCGCGAAGAAGAGCGACTGCGAGGCGCTGTAGAGGCGGGCGCCACCCCATACCGCTCGGCATGCGGCCTCGAGGTTCTCGAAGCGCACCTCTCTGAACCACCCGACGACGACGGCGTCGACGGTCTCGTCCCCGAGAGGCTCGACTATCTCCATGCCCGCCTCGCGAAGTGGAGCCTTGAGGCCTTCCCCGCCGAGCACCATGACGCGCTCGTGGCGGCGGCGGACGCATGTCTCGGCGGCGACGAGCGCAGGGGTCATGACGGCCGAGTCGGGGAGGCGAAAGCCGATCTCGCGCAGCATGCCCGCGTAGGCGGCGGGCGTCCGGGCGGTGCCGTTGGTGAGCACGCTGACCGCGATCTCCCGGGCGTGGAGGTGATCGACGATCTCGACGGCGCCGGGGAGGGGGGAGAGGCCATGGTTGTGGCGGTCCCCGAGGACGAGGGTGCCGTCCATGTCGAAGAGGAACGCCCGCGAGCTTCTCAGGCGCTCTATCGCTCCGGGCGCATCCCTCATCGCTCGCCGCCTTCCTCGCCGGAGGCTCCGGCCTGTCGCGGTCGGCGGCCGAGCCGCAGGGAGAAGCCGGGTCGCTCGACGGACAGCTCCGCCAGTGCAGGACGCCGGGCAAGTTGTTCGAGAAGGCTGAGGAGCGGTCGCAGCTCCGGGTTGTAGCGGGTCGGAGCGGGCGCCGCCCTCCGCATGGCGTCGACCTGCTCGGCCGGCATCGACGCCCTGAGGACGAGCTCCTCGTCGCTCACGCCCGGGAACCGACGCCTCAGCTCCTCGGGCGAAGGTGGCGGCGGCTCGGCGGCCAGCTCCGAAGCCCTCGGCCGCCCGAGGATGCGGTCCTTCACGTCGGGATCGACGGGCGCGGTCGGCCGCCCGAAACGGCCGAGGAGGTAACGGATGAGCTCGTCGGGCACGTTGGCGTAACGCTCCTCCCCGAGGACGTTGTAGAGGGCCTGGGTGCAGACCATCTGAGGGAAGGGCGTGACCATGATCGGGTAGCCGAGCTCGGCCCGCACCCGCGGCACCTCCGCCATGAGGTCGTCGAAGCGGTCCTCGAGCCCGAGCTCGCGAAGCTGGCGGCGCGTAGTCGTGAGGACGCCGCCGGCGACCTGGTGGCGCAAGAAGGCGGCGTCGTACTCCTGGGGGGAGCCGCTTGGGAGCGACTCGGCCCTGGCGAGCTGGCGGAAGTAGTCCGCCGCACGCCCGAGAGCGTGGTCGTCGACATCCACCCTGTGACCGAGCTCGCGCAGGTTCGCCGCCAGGCGCTCGGCGTCGGGGAGGGAGGAGCCGTTGGCAAGGGGCCCGCAGGCGACGTGCACCACGTCGACGCCGAGGTCCGCGGCGCGAAGGCAGGTGACGGGCGAGAGGCCGATCGTGCAGTGCGAGTGGAGCTCGAGCGTCTTGCCCCCGAGGCTCGCGCGAACGGCTGGGACGAGGGTGGCGGCCCGCTCCGGGCTGAGCAAGCCCGTGGGATCCTTCAGGTACGCCCGGTCGATGTCGGGGCAGTCGCCTGCCATCCGCGCCACGGCGGCATAGAAGTCGTCGCCGTGCACGGGGCTGAGAGTAAAGGTGAGAGCGGCGACGATCTCCTCGGCCCCGGCTTTTCGCAGCATGGCGGCGGAACGGCGCATCGCTTCCAGGTCGTGCATGGGGTCGAGGACGATGAAGCGCCCGACGCCGTTTCTCACCAGGAGCTCGTAGACGAGCTGCATGAAGTCGGGATGAGCCTCCTCCCACGAGATGAAGCGGAACCCGGTGCCTATGAACTGAAGCGGCGTCCTCGGGGCTGCCGCCCGGGTGAGGCGGATGCGCTCCCACGGGTCCTCCTTGTGGGTGCGGACGGCAACCCCCATGTGCGTGCTCGAGGTGTAGTCGAGAGCGCGGAAGCCGACCCTGTCGAGGAGCGGAGCCACCCCGACGATGTGCCTTGTCGAGAGGGCCGTCGCTCCCCAGAGGCTCTGGTTCCCGTCGCGAAGCGACACGTCGACGAGCTCGACGTCAGCCACGGATCGCCTCTCCGGCACCGCAGGGGCGGCCGTCGAGCTGCCCGGAGCCTGCGGCGACGAAGCGGGCGAGCCACCCTGTGTCGACGGCGCCGGCCGAAAGCTCGTCGCTTGCGACGAGAGACCTGCAAAGGCCAAGGGTGGTGGCTATCCCCTCAATCCGGCAACGATCGAGGGCGCCTCGCAGGCGGCGGATCGCCTCGCTCCGGTCGGCTCCGGCGGTGACGAGCTTGGCCACCAGAGAGTCGTACCAGGGATGGACGGCCGTCCCGGCCTGGAGCGCCGTCTCCACCCTGATCCCCTCTCCCGCCGGGAAGACGGCGCGCCCGACGACGCCCGGGGCTGGCTCGAAGCCTCGCGCCGGGTCCTCGGCGTTCACGCGGCACTCGACGGCATGCCCGCAGAGCTCGATCTCCTCCTGGCGGAGACGCAGCGGGTTCCCCTCTGCGAGGGAGAGCTGCTCGGCGACGAGGTCGAGGCCGCTTACCATCTCGGTCACCGGGTGCTCGACCTGGATGCGCGGGTTCACCTCGAGGAAGTAGTACTCACCTCTGTCGGGGTCGACGAGGAACTCGACCGTCCCGAGGGAGCTGTAGCGAAGGTGGCGGGCGAACCGCACGGCGGCGCCGCGCATGTCGTCGCCGAGCTCCTCTGGCAGGTCGGGAGCGGGAGCCTCTTCGATGAGCTTCTGGTACCGGCGCTGCACCGAGCAGTCGCGATCGCCGGCGTGGACGACGTCGGCGCCGTCTCCGAGGAGCTGCACCTCGACGTGGCGGGCACGTTTGACGTACCGCTCGAGGTAGACGCGAGGATCGTCGAAGGCCTCGCGAGCCTCGGTGCTCGCCAGCTCGAGAGCCCCCGCCAGCTCGCCCTGCTCGCGCACCAGGCGCATGCCCCGGCCGCCGCCGCCCCCGGCCGCCTTGACGAGGACGGGAAGGCCTATCTCGTCCGACAGGCTCTCGGCGCCCGCCAGGGTCTCCACCTCGCCCCCCGGGAGGACGGGGAGCCCCGCCTTCGCGGCCTCCGATCGCGCCTTCACCTTGTCGCTCAGTAAACGGAGATGGGCGGCGCTCGGCCCGACGAAGACGAGGCCGCGCTGGGCGCAGGCGCTCGCCAGCGCCGGGCTTTCCGCCAGGAAGCCGTAGCCCGGATGGACGGCGTCGGCCCCGGTGGCCGTCGCGGCAGCGACGACGGCGGCGACCGAGAGGTAGCTCGCCTGCGGTGCGGAAGGGCCGAGCCGCACCACCCGGTCGGCGAGGAGGGCCGGCACCGAGTCGAGGTCGGCCTCGGAGGCGGCGAGCACCGTCTCTATCCCGAGCCGCCGGCACGTGCGTGCCAGCCGAGCGGCGATCTCGCCCCGGTTGGCGATAAGGAGGCAGCGGATCCTCACGACACGTCCGGACGCAGCCACATGAGCACGTCACCTTTGGCGGCGACGTCGCCGTTTCTTGTGGCGATCTCCTCCACCGAGCCCTTCGAGCCGGCAGGGATGGCGTTCATGAGCTTCATCGTCTCTATGAGGCCGACGACGGTGTCTGCCTCGACTCTGCCCCCGACGTCTACGAAGGGGGGCGCGCCGGGCTTGGGGGCGCGGTAGAAGACACCCGGGAGGGGGGCGAGGACTGCGAGAAGGCCCTCGGGAGGCGCCCCGGCGCGGCGGGAGTCGCCGGCGACGGCGTGCTCGCGCGGGGCGTCGCTCCCGCCTGCGTTGTCGGGTCGGGGACCGTCCGCTACCCGTTCTCGGTTCGTGAGCAGCTGTTGCGAGGTCCAGCCGCCGGCTTCCCGTCGCAGCGTGAGGGCGAGCCGCCCCGTGTCGAGGTGGAGCTCGTCGTAGCCCGAGCCGTCGAGGATCTTGAGGATCTCGTCCACGTCCTCGGGGGAGAGGTTCACGTCCTGCCCAGCATCTCGATGACGTGATCGAACGGCCGTGGCTTTGCTGCCGCGATCCTCGCGGTGTCGCGTCTCGACCACACGGTCTCGGGCCGGCTCTGGAGAAGGAGGAGGTCCTCGCCTCGAGGTCGGTGCTCGGCGATGGCCCACTCGACGTCTTGGGCCGCTCCGTAATGGTCCTCGAGGGCGAGCCCAACCTCGAGCAACCGGCCAAGCTCCTCGTCGCTCACGCTCGAGGCTGTCCTCAGCTCTCCTGCGAGCTCCTCGTCGCGGACGCCGCCGCCCTCGAGGTCGCGGACGTGGCGGCGCTCCTTCACCGAGACGCGGCGGCGGAGCACCTCGCCCGTCACCTTGCTCAAGAGGAAGGAGTCGGGCGTCACGGCGCCGCCCACGACCGCCGAGCCGAGCCCCCACGCCGACTCGACGGCCACGACCGACCGGTCCCCGCTCTGCGGCGACCGGGTGAACATCACGCCGGAGCTGCGCGCGTCGACCATGAGCTGGACCACGACGGCCATGGCGGCAGGTTCCTCGGCGACGGCGCGCCTCAGCCGGTAGCAGACCGACTCGACGGAGTAGAAGCTCGCCCAGCAGGAGAGCACCTTGGCTGCTACCCGAGCGCCGCCCTGCACCCACAAGAAGGTGTCCTGGAGGCCGGCGAGGCTCGTGTCCGGGCTGTCCTCGGCCACCGCGCTCGATCGCACGGCGACTGCCGCCTCGTGGTCGCCGCCTGCTCCAGGCAGGGCTTGGCAACGCTCCAGAAGCTTCTCGCCGAGGGTCTCGGGAAGTCCGCTCTCGACGACTCGGCGGCGGATCGCGGCGGTGGCTTCGGTCACGGCGGGGTGGTCGTCGGGGTCGAGCCGGGCGATCTCGTGCCGGAGGGACCCGTCCGGGTCGAACCTGCCGGCGGCGAGCTCGAAGGCCCTCGTCGTGACGACGAAGCCGGCGGGCACGGGGAGGCCGAGGCGCGAGAGCTCGCCGAGGTTGGCCCCCTTGCCCCCGACGAGGTGGGCATCTGACTGCCCGGCGTCCTCGATGGAGACGACGAGATCGTTCACGAGCACCGTCTCCCGGCTCTCACGACAGGATCGTAACTACTCCCTCGTCCCCGTCCACCCGCAGCTTGTCGCCAGTCTTGATCCGCTGTGTGGCGTTGCCGGTGCCCACGACGGCGGGCATGCCGTACTCCCGGGCGACGATCGCCGCGTGCGACATGATCCCGCCGATGTCGGAGACGGCCGCCCGGATCTTGCCGAAGACCGGCCCCCAGCTCGGCGCCGTCACGGGGCAGACGAGGATCTCCCCCGCCTGGATCTCTCCGATGTCGTTCACGCTCATGAGCACCCGGGCCCTTCCCTCCACCACCCCAGGCGAGGCGGCGAAACCGGAGACCTCGGTCTCCGAGAGGTCGGCCGCCGCCGCCCAGGCCCGGATCGTCTCGCCCGTGATCCCCCAGAGCATCTTCACGGCGGGGTCGTTGAGGGCCTCCGGCTCAGGGCCGAGCGCCGGTGGCGCCGCCCAGGTGCCGAGCACCTCCAGCATCCGCTTGCGCTCGGCGACGAGCGGCTTCAGGTGGCTCCCCCCGACGGCAGGGCTCCCGGCCGCCCACGCCAGCATGACGTCGGCGAGCGCCTCGTCGATCTCGTAGTGCTGGAGATGGAAGACGTCCTCGGCCTCGGCGATAACGCCGAACTCCTCGAGCAAGCGCCCGAAGGAGCGGACCTTCTCGAAGAACTGCGTCGTGAACCAGTGCTCGCAGTAGAACTTGTGGTCTTCGACGTAGGGAAAGACCAACCGGCAGAGCCCGAGCATCTGGTCGAAGGCAGCCCGTTCGTCGTCGCTCGAGAGGAGGGCGCGGTAGCGCTCCGCCACCTGCTCGCGCTCCTCCTTCAGCCGCTTCGTCGGGCGCTCGAGGTCCTCGCCGTCCTGCACCCGCTTGACGTAGCGGGTAAGGGCGGCGAAGGGGACCGCCGGGTTGTCGCGCCAGCTGCGATGGTGATGGTAGAAACCGTCGCCGGTCGACACGTAGAACCATGGCACCGAGCTCGCCTCGTACTCGGCCCGCCACTTGCGCCCCGCCTCGCCTCTCTCCTCAAGGGCGGCGAAGACGGCCGCGGGCACGGCGTCCTCCCCGAAGAGGTCGTCGAGACCCTGCTCGACGGCAAGCTTGGCAAGCTTCTTCAGCTGCTCGTCCGGTTGGTACATGATGACGTCGATGCCGGCCACCATGCGGGCGACCGCCTGCTCGGGGATCTCGGGGAAGGCCTTGCCGAGGAAGTCGAAGAAGACGACGTAGGCGCCGTAGCCGAGCATGAGGAGCTCGGTGTGGTAGTTCCACATCTTCGAGAAGAGATCGATCACGCGGTGATAGCGCTCCCGTACGAGGTGGTTCGAGGCGTAGCCGCGCCCCTCCATGACGACGCTCGCTTCCTCGAACTCGCCGAGCTCGGGGACCTCGATCTCCTCGAGCTCCCGGATCAGCTGCTGCATCCGCTCTTTCCACTCCGCAAAGAGGCGGTCCCAGTTCCCGTAGTAGTGACCGGCGCGCTCTTGGAAGGCCTCGAGGCGGCGCCCGATCTCGGCGGGGTCGGACACGGGGTTGGCGGTGATGTAGACGCGTCCGTTCACTATGCGGTGCTCGATCCCGAGGGTGGTAGGGAAGACGAAGATCCGGGCGGTGTTCGCCCCGATCGCCGTGTACGGGATCTCGGCCGTGATGGCGTCGAAGGCCGGCATTGGCTCGGGAAAGTGCATCGAGTTGTAGAACCAGAACCGCTTGTCGTCCTCGGGTTGGAACCTCGTGAAGTAGGGGTACATGGAGCGCCAGCTCTCGGCGCCCGGGACGTCTGCCACCTCGGATGGCAGGGGGAACGGGCCGGGTCTCTCGGTCGAAGGCACACGGGCTCCTCTCTGCTCGCCCTGCAGGTTGACAAGCAGCACAAGCCTGTCACAACGCCGCAGAGCCGTGCCTCAGCTATCGCCGGCGGCTCCGGCGATCGCCCGCCACACTCTCTCAGGGCTCGCCGGCATGTCGAGGTGCCGGACACCGAGGTGGGAAAGGGCGTCGACGACGGCGTTCTGCACGGCAGGCGTCGACCCGATCGTGCCCGACTCCCCGATCCCCTTCACTCCGAGCTCGTTCATGGGCGTAGGGGTCTCCATCGTCACGGTCTCGAAGCTCGGGAGCTCGGTAGCGCTTATGAAGAGGTAGTCGACGAAGGTGGAGGTGAGGGGGTTGCCCTCGGCGTCGTAGCGAAACTCCTCGAGCAGGGCCTGAGCGCTTCCCTGAGCGAGCCCTCCGTGCACCTGACCCTCGGCGAGCAAAGGGTTCACGATGCGACCGGCATCGTCGACGGCGACGAGGCGGCGCAGCGAGACCCTGCCCGTCTCGACGTCGACCTCCACCACCGCCAGGTGGGCGCCGAAAGGAAACGTCGGGGAGGGTGCGGTGAAGTCGACCTCGGCATAGAGCGACGAACCCTTGGCGGCCGCCGCCTGGGCGAGCTCCTTCCAGCTCAGGAAGGACGAGGGTGAGCCGGCGACCTGGAGGCCGCCGCCCGTGTCGCACAAGACGACGTCGGCCGGGTCGGCTTCCATGAGCTCGGAGGCGAGGTCCCTTGCCATCCGGAGGACCTCCGTCGCCGCCTGGTTGGCGGCCACGCCCCCGGTCTGCAACGAGCGTGAGGCGAAGGTGCCCATCCCCCTCGCCACGAGGTCGGTGTCGGAGTGGGCGAACTCCACCTCCTCGGGGCTTATCCCGAGTACCTCGGCTACGAGCATCGACCACGCCGTGGCGTGGCCCTGGCCGTGGGGCGAGGTGCCCGTTCTCACGGCGGCAGTGCCGTCCGGGCGGATCGCCACCGAGGAGAACTCGCTCCCAGGCACGCCGTTGGTGATCTCCACGTAGACCGACAACCCGAGACCGAGCTGGATTGGGTTCCCTGAGAGGCGCCGAGAGGCCTGCTCGTCCCGCAGCCTGTCGTAGCCCGCCGCTTCCACCACCTTGTCGAGGGCGCTCCCGTAGTCGCCTATGTCGTAGACGGTGCCCGTCGGAGTGGTGTACGGGAACGGGGCAGTGCCCGTCACGAGGTTGCGCCGCCGCACCTCGACCGGGTCGATCCCCACTTCCGTGGCGAAGAGGTCCATCGCCCGCTCGATGGCGGCGGCCGCCTCGGGCCGACCGGCGCCCCGGTAGGCGACCACCGGGGTCGTGTTCGTGACGACGGAACGGCTCGAGCACTCCGCCTTCTCGATGGCGTACGTGCCGGTCAGCATCATCCGCGTCAGCATGGGCAGGAAGGCGCCGAGGAGAGGGTAGGCGCCGACGTCCTGGACGATGTCGAGCCTGTAGGCGCTGACGGTGCCGTCTCGCGATCCGCCGATCGTGATGTCCTGCACCTGGGCCCGACCGTGCCCGAGGTTGAGCATGCTCTCCGAGCGCGATTCCGTCCAGCGCACGGGCCGGTCGAGCCGCCTCGTCATCCAGGCCACGAGCAGCTCCTCGGGATAGCTCCCTATCTTCGAGCCGAAGCCGCCACCGACGTCGGGGGCGATCACGTGGATCTCCTCTGGTTCGAGCCCGAGGACTCTGGCGAGCACGTCGCGTACGGCGAAGGGCGCTTGGCTCGACACCAACTCGGTCAGCCGCCCGTCTCCGTCGACGTAGGCGGCGGCCGCCCGGACCTCGAGGGGGCAGGGGGCGAGGCGCTGGTTGACGATCCTCTGGGCGACCACGACCTCGCAGCCGTCGAAGAGGGACTCGTCCCGGCCGAAGGAGGCCTCGAAGGCCACGTTCGTCCCGGCCTCCGGGAAGAGGAGCGTGGCGGCGCTCAGCGCCTCCTCGGGGTCGACGAGGACGGGCAACGGCTCGTAGTCCACCTGGACGAGCTCGGCGGCGTCGTACGCCTCGGCTCGCGTCTCGGCCACGACGGCCGCCACCGCCTCGCCGACGAAACGTACGGCACCGTCGGCGAGAAGTGGTCTCACCATGGCGGCGTTGAACATCGGCATCTCCGGGGGCAGGGGAGCGAGCTCGAGATCGGAGGCCGTGACGACGTCGAGCACTCCCGGCGCCCCCCGGGCGATCGCCAGATCGATGCCTTCCACACGGGCATGAGCTATCGGCGAGCGTACGTAGGCGACCCAGCAGGCTCCCTCGAGGGCCATGTCGTCCACGTAGGAACCGCCGACGGTGAGCAGCTTCGGGTCCTCCTTGCGAAGGACGCGATTGCCGAGGATGCTCATGACCGGACCCTCCCCTCTCCCGAAACAGGGCTGTCGTCGCCCGCGGCGCTCGTCTCCGCCTCGTCCTTGCTGCCGTCGCCTCTCGTCTCGCTCCGATCGCCCGGCGGGTCGTCCCCGGTGAGCCCGAAGAGGCGGGCGGCGTTCTCCTTCAAGATGAGCGGGCGGACCTCCTCTTTGATGGGCAGTCTCTCGAAGTCGGCCAGCCACCTGTCAGGGGTGATGACGGGAAAGTCGGAGCCGAAGAGCACCTTGTGGCGAAGCAGCGTGTTGGCGTACTGGACGAGGTTGGCGGGGAAGTACTTCGGCGACCAGCCCGAGAGGTCGATGTAGACCTTCGGCTTGTGGAGGGCGACGGAGAGCGCCTCGTCCTGCCAGGGAAACGACGGGTGGGCGAGGATGATGGTGAGCTCGGGGAAGTCGACGGCGACGTCGTCGAGCGCCATCGGGTTGGCGTACTTGGTGCGCACCCCCCGACCACCGGGCTCGCCGGCCCCGACCCCGGTCTGGCCGGTGTGGAAGAGGGCGGGTAGCCCCGTCGCCTCGATCGCCTCGTAGAGCGGGTAATAGGCGCGATCGTTCGGCCAGAATGCCTGCACGCTCGGATGGAACTTGAAGCCACGGACGAGGCCGGTCGCCACGAGGCGCCGCAGCTCCACCACGGCCGCCCTTCCCCGGTGCGGGTCGAGAGAGACGAAGGGGATGACGGTGTCGGCATGCTCGGCGGCAAGCTCGAGCACCTCGTCGTTGCTCACGGCGGGCGGCAAACCGGTCGCCGTCGTGGCGTCCAGCATGAAGGTGACGCAGACCATGTGCCGCTCCCGGTAGTAGCTCGCCACCTCGTGGACGGTGAGCTGTCTCGGCTCGGTCTTGAAGTAGTCGTAGAACGCCTGCTCGTGCTCGTCTACCGCCCGGGACGACGCCTTCACCGAAGCATGGACGTGCGTGTGGACGTCGATGGCCACCACCGAGTCAAGGTCGATCGCTCCGGGCAACGTCGACACCATAGCGAGGCCCGGCATCTCTCGTGGTGTGGCTCTCTCCTTCCCGTCCGGTGCACGACTGAACGGGCGTTTGACATGCCACGGCGGATCTGTGTAGACTGTGATCCAAACACAGATTGACGTTTAGCGAGGGGTTTCTGTGGTCGAAGTGAGGGCCTTGGCGCGCGCTATGAGGCTGCGCGCTCGCCCGAGGCGAACCGTCTCCGGCGACTATGACAAGGCGCGTGCCGGCGCGCCCATGCCCGCGGGCGATGCGGGCTTCGGTCTCGTCGAGACGATCGTCGCCCTCGTAGTGCTCGCCCTCGTAATGATGTCGACCTTTCTGGGTGTCCGCAGCCTCATCTCGGGGGCGGCGACCGATCGCCTCGCCGTCGAAGCCGCCAGCTACGCCTCGAACGAGATCCAGTACTACCAGGCACAGGCGGAGCAGGACCAGCTCCTTCCGAGCACGGGCACCGTCACGGCACACGAGACGATGAACGGCGTCGAGTTCACCGCCACCGTCACATTCACCGCCATCGCCCAGGAGAGCAGCTCGGGGTCGGGCCTCGACACCCTCTGCAGCCTCTCGAGCGGCTCTCTCGACCCGCTCGAGATCTGGGACCTCGCCGTCAAGGTCACCTGGCCCGGGCCGGGCCTCGGCAAGACGGGTGTCGAGCAGCACACCCAGATCGCCCCGGCCGAGGCGGGGGCGATCGACGAGGGTGAGGGGGAGATCGCCGTCGTCGTGGACGACGGCCTCGACTCGCAGCCACTCGACAGCCCCATCGACTTCTCCGTCGCGGCCAGCTGGACGGGGCAGTCGGGTGACGAGCCGACGGGCACCACGACCTCGGGCTCGGGCAACACCGGCTCGGACGGCTGCGGGGTCGTGCCCGGGCTCGACCCCACCGCTGGCTGGGACTACACGGTCACCCTCTCGGACAATTCCGGCTGGGTCAGCACGACGGAGCAGTCGGACTCGAACGAGATCATCACCGGCGGGAAGACCGTGGTGAACGACCCGACCGAGACGGTGGGGCCGCTCACCGCAGGCGAGGTGACGACGACTCCGACGATGTACCTCGCCGAGGGCCAGACGGAGGCGCTCACCTTCGAGGCCGTCAGCTTCTCCGGCGCCGCCGAGCCGGCGAGCGTGACGGTCCCCGACGTGCCCGTCACCGTGAGCAGCGCCGGTCTGACGAGCGGGAGCTACACCTTCGGCAACAGCTCGACGCCCCTCTCCAGCCTGCTCCTCTACCCGTACCCGTCCGGCTACTCGATCTGGGCGGGCGACTCTACCTCGGCAGAGCCGACGAACTCTGACTCGCAGCCCGTCAGCGTCCCGATCGACTCCTCGCTCACCGGGGGAGCGACGATAGAGCTGCCGACGCTCACGACGGCGGTGACGGACCCGGCCGCCGACTCCGGTGACACGCTCGAGGCGGCGGAGGTCGGCGGCTCCTACTCCTACAGTCTCGGGCCCGTCGCATCCCCGAGCCCGACGCCCCTGCCCCTCGGCGAGTACGAGATCACGACGGCCTCGGGCAAGGCGCTCTCGCATGCGGTCTACCTCTGGATCACGCCGAAGGGCTACTACACGAGCGGGAGCGAGATGTCGAGCCTCCCGAGCGGGTCGCCTTCGACGGGCACGCTCTCGGTGACGTTGTCATGATGCGTCGCACCGCAACCTCGTTTCGTGCCGCCAGGGCACGCCGTGGCGAGCGCTGGCGTGGCGACGGCGGTTTCACCGTCGCCGAGATGGTCGTCAACCTCGTCGTCGTCTCCCTCGTCATCGCGGTGTGTACCCAGGTCATCGTGACCTTGATGAACGACAACTCGGCGACCGCCGCCTCCTTGCAGGGCCTCGGCCAGGCGGAGACGGCGACCGGGAGCTTCGTCGGGTACCTCCAGGCGGCGGCAGGCTCGGCGGAGGAACCGAGCTCCTCGGGAGGGCAGGAGGAGTGCACGCCGAGCAGCTCGCCCTTCACCGCCGCAGGAGGCGACTCCATGACCTTCGACTCCTACTCCGGAACCTCCGCGACGAACGACACGCCCGAGGCGGTGACGGTGACGGCCGAGATCGTCGCAGGCGAGAGCGCTCATGGCAGCGACTTCAACAGCTTCGAGCTGACCGTCGGCTCAGACACCGTCTCGAGCTACGACGTGAACGACTCGACCACCACGCCGGTCTTCACCTATTACGCCGAGGCGAGCTCGGGGGAGCTGACTCCGATCGCGTTCGTCGCCAACGCCGTGCCGTCGAGCGACCTCGCGAGCATCGTCGCCGTGAAGTACGACATCGCCTTCAGCGCCGCTCCCGGGAGAGACGTCGGGGGCTACGCCGCCGACGGCGCGACGGAGATGCAGGACACTGTGTGGCTCCAGAACTGCCAGTGGACGGCGGACGACGATGCTTCGTAGGCGTCGTAGGCCCTCCCTCGGCCGCTTCCGCCCATCCTCTGCACGTGCATGGCGCTCACGGTGCCGGAGCAGGGGCGAAGGCGGGCAAGCCCTCGCCGTCGTCGTCTGCCTCCTCGCGGTGATCATGGCAGTCCCCGCCGCGATCCTCCCCTCGCTCCTCTCCCAGGACGGGCTCAGCTCCCGGAGCGCGGACGGCTACGCCGCCTTGGCGGCGGCCGAGGCGGGGGAGCAGCAGTACCGGAACCTGCTCGACAGCTACACCGACTACTGGCAGTACCACGGCTGCGAGCCTGCGAACCTGCTGGCCTCGAGCCTCGAGGTCACCGCCTGCGGGAGCGACGAGTACGAGAACCTGCCTCCCTCCAGCGAGTCCGACCCAGCGCTCACGGGCTGGGACGCCCTGTCCGCCAGCCATCCCCCCGAAGCTTTCACCTACGCCGTCGACACCTCGGGGCTCGAGAGCACGAGCGGCGGGGGGACCGTCCGGCTCATAGTCACGGGACGCGCCGGCAACGGCCAGGCGAGGGCCTACCGTACGATCGAGATCAGCCTCCAGCTCTCCGGCATCCTGCACGACGCCTACTACACGAACTACGAGCAGCCGCCTCCCTCGGACGTCGCCGGGTACAACAACCAGTCCGACGGGGTATGGGAATGCGCCGAGATCAACGACAACGGGGCAGGGTCCGTCACGACCACGGGGACCTGGTCCCTCGACCCGGGAGACGATCAGCAGACCTGCAGCCTGGACCCCACGGGCACCACCTACCAGTACCAGCGCACACCAGGCGAGACCGGATACGACGCCGAAGCGATAGATGAGGTGCCGGTCGAGGGCACGATGGAGCCGCTCACTCAAGCCCTCTGCCAGTATCACCAATATCAACCGAACACGTACGTCGACTCGCTCGGCTATGCGCTGTATCCTCCGAGCGGCTACCCCGATGCAGGCACGGCTGTCACCTACAGCGCAAGCAATCCCTGGTACGGACCATGGATGAGTGATTTCGTCGACCCCGACAACCCGCAGTACCTCTTTCAACCACCCTGTACGACTTGGAACTTCATCAGTGGGGAGAACTTCTCGGGCCCCGTCTACTCCAATGACGAGCTGTCCATCTGCGGGAGCCCTAGCTTCTCGGCCGGGCTCATAACCGGGATGCCCGACCCCACCTATCTCGGGACCAGCTGGCCTTCCACAGACAGCGACGGGGACGCGCTGGGCTACATGCTCACGCCGGGTTGCTCCAGCACGGCTCCGAGCGTCAGCTTCGGGCCGTCACAGTCGCTGCCTAGTGTCACGACCTCCTTTGCTTCGGACGCGTCGTCGTCGAGCTCGTCTCTCGGTTGCCTCTATACGGGCCCGACGATGATCTACTTCCAGACCAATACGACGACGAACACGACCACCATGTGGGTATGGAGCCCGCTCTCGCGAGCCACCGGCAACGCGGCGTGCGGAGGTGACCTGAACAGTCTTGAGGACTCGAACGGGACGATCAACGAGACGTTCGCCCAGGCGAGCATCCC
Source organism: Acidimicrobiales bacterium (assembly GCA_030037405.1). Lineage (GTDB taxonomy): Bacteria > Actinomycetota > Acidimicrobiia > Acidimicrobiales > Bog-793 > JOPF099. The sequence continues at coordinate 14,283 of JASHRK010000288.1, forward strand.
TCCCGACGGCGTCATCTACGTTCAGGACGTGCCAACGGAGACGGGTAACGCCAACTACGTGTCTGCGAGCGCTCTTGCCAGCCTCCAGATGCCCTCCGACAGCAGCATGGACGACATGTTCGGCTCCTGGACGTGCCTCGATCCGGCGACGGCAGACGAGCCCGCGAGCCTCCTCACGGCACCGACGACCGACGTGGAGGAGCCCGACTACTGCCAGGCGGAGTTCGGCGACCTCTTCGTCTCCGGCGCCGTGGGAGAGCCGGTGACCGTGGCCGCGCAGAACAACGTCTACGTCACCCGCTCGACCGGCATCGCCTGCGCTCTCGACGACAGCGGCACGCTCTCGGAGACCGATCCGAGCTCGATCCCCGCCTGCACGTCCGGGACAGGGTCGGACGAGGTGCTCGGCATCGCCTCGGGCGAGAACATCTGGCTCTCCCACAACGTCCCTCCGAGCACTCTCGCGACGAGCGAAGACTCGACGGCAAGCGCCTGGGGGAGCCAGGCCGGGTTGGCGTGCACGGACCCTGCCGACGCCGTTCCATCCTCGGCGAGCGCCGTCTTCCAGTACGTGGCGCCCGACTGCGATCTGAGCGACGACACGACCCCGTCCGGGTCGACCGGCAACACCGAGAATCCCGTCATCGACGCGGCGACGGCAGCTTTGAACGGTGCCGTCGGCATCGAGAACCAGGATGAAGGCGACGTAAGCGGCGGCGGTCTCTACCTGAACGGCACCGACGTCGGCGAGTTCCGCGGACCCTTCGCCGAGGACGGCCAGTCCGGCTACGACAAGGAGATCTCCTACGACACCCGATTCGAGTGGCTGACGCCCCCTGACTTCATCCAGGCGACCGAAGCCGTCTGGACGGTCACGGAGCTCACCGACTGCGGTTCGTCCGGGTCGGCGGCGCCACCGACGTCGTGTAGCTGACGCCGGCCGACAGCACCGGCCGACAGCACCGGCCGACATCACCGGTCAGCGGAGCCGGCCAAGCCTCACGATGCCGGAGCAGTCGAGCTTCTCGACGAGCTCTTTGCAAGGCACTCCGGCGATCTTGGCATCTTCATCCAGCTCCAGCCACGGGAGGAGAACCGACGGTCTTTCGTGGGCGAGCGGGTGGGGGAGGGTGAGCTCTTGGTCGGAGCTCTCCTCGTCGCCAAAGGTGATTATGTCGATGTCGAGGGTGCGCGGGGACCACTTGAGCCCTCTTGTACGGCCGTGCCTCGTCTCGATCTCCTGCACGGTATCGAGCAGTGAGAAAGGATCGAGATTCGTCTCGACGATAGCGACGATGCTGTAGAAACGGCTGTCCGTGACTGGCAGCCACGGCGGGGTCTCATAGACCGAAGAGACCCCACGAACGGCGATACCGGTGGTCGCCGCCAGGTCATCGACGGCAGCCTCTAGATACGTGAGACGGTCGCCGAGATTGCTGCCGATGCTGAGCACCGAGCGTTCCATGAATACAGCGTAGTTGGGTGCTGTCAGGTCTCCTTCAGGCGGGGTACGACCGGTGCCTCTCCGGGATCCCGAGAGATCAGACGCGGGGTCGCCTGGGTGACCGGTTGCTCGTCTCGGAGACGAGGATGCCAGGCAGGAGAAGGTCGAGCAGCTTCCTCAGCTGCCTGCGGAGGTCGAAGGGCTCCGGCTCGTGGATAGCCCATATCGCCAGCGCCGAGAAGTACCCCGTGGCTATCAGCAGTCCTGCCTGCTCGGGATCGACGCCGCGACGGACTTCGCCCCGGCGCTTGGCGGCGGCGACGTAACCGGCCATCACCTGGGCGAACGGATGGTCGTAGATGAGGTTCGTGTGCTCGACGGAGGCTCTCATGAGGACGGTCGTCTCGGCCCGGGTGTCCTTGCTCAGGTCGGCAAGAGCGTCGAAGGACTTGAGGAGGATCTTGTCGAGCGTGCTGTCCTCGAGATGCTCTGCGGCGATGGCCGCCATGAACCGCTGCCGGCGTCGTGTCGCCCACTCCTCGATGAGAGCCGTCTTGTGCTCGTAGTAGTTGAAGACGGAGGCGCGTGCCACGTCGGCCCGCTCGGCGATGTCGTCCATCGTGGTCTCGTCGAAGCCCTTCTCGACGAAGAGAGAGATGGCCGCCAGGTAGACGGAGTTCGATCTCTCGAGACGCCGGCGTGTCCGTCTGTCCGGGGGGGCTTTACCGTCCGACGACTGGGGGACAAGTGTGGACTCTCGAGTGGTGGTTGGCACTGGCTACTCCTGGGGGCGATCACACAACAGGCTAGACGCTGGTCCAGCGCATTGTAAGAGGAGCCACCATTCACATCGTCTTCAGCCACGACGTTATACTGCCTTAATGACAAGATCCTGTCATTCTTCTCAGAAGCCGTCGCCAGGGCGAGCGAGCGGCGAGACGCCTGTCGGTGACCTCGTGCGCGACCTCTACGAGGCCGCAGCTGCCGTGAGGGCTCAAGGCGAGCGGGTGTCCCGATCGGTCGGCCAGTCCGTGGCTCGATGGCAGGTCCTCTACATGGTCGCCGCCGAGCCACGGACGGTGCCGACGGTCGCGAGGCGGCTCGGGCTCTGCCGCCAGAGTGTCCAGCGCACGGTGAACCTCCTCGTCGCCGAGGAGTTGCTCGTCTCGCACGAGAACCCCGATCACCGCAGGTCTCGCCTTTACCGCCTCGCGCCTTTGGGCCGGCTCGTGCTCGACAGCATCAACGGGGCGGCGGTGCCCTGGCACCGTGCCGTCCAGGAGGAGTTCCAGGATCATGAGTTGAGGCACTTCAGCGACTCGCTGCGGCGTCTCACCCGCCTCGCCCGCAGCCACGCCGACTTGCAACCGGGTGGAGACGGATGAGGGCGGCACTCGGGGCGACGGTGGGCCCGTGGACGAGCTGGAGGCGAGCTGGGCAGGCGACGCCGTCTCGTGACCTAGCCCGAACTCCGGCCTAGCGTTCGGGCCGGGAGAGCGCACCGAGCGCACGACGTACCCCGGAAGTCCTCTTGTTGCGGCGGAAGTCTCGGTCGTCCTCCCGCCGTTCGAGAAGAGACGCCGGCTCGGCCGGATGGTCGGATTGGGCACGTCTCTCCGGTGTTGGCTGCCGGCCAGGGAGAGGTCTCGGCGCCCGTGTCGTGCTCGCGGGTGAGCTGGGCTCCTGACGGGCGGGCTTGGCTGCCGGCAGCGTCGTGTCGCCGTCGACCGCTGCCCAGCGAAGGCGCTCGTTCGATCGGGCCGTGGACAGCGCCTGGTGGGCGGCATCGAGAACGGCTGCGCCCGGCGTTCCCGTGGGGAAGCCGTAGGCCATCCCGACGTTGGCGCGGACGTCGACGAGGGAGCCGCCCGGGATGACGACGGGGCGGGAGAGACGGTGGACGACGCGCTCGGCGATCGTCGCCAGGTGGTCGGGCGCCTGCCAGTGCCCGCACAAGAGGGCAAAGAGGTCGCCTCCGAGGCAGGCGAGCTCGTCTGTGCTCCTCACGGCGCCGTTGATCCGGCGCGCCGCCACTCGCACGAGGGCGTCGCCGGCGAGGGGCCCGAGTCGCTCCGTGACCCGAGCAGCGCCCTGGAGCTCGATGCACAGGACCGCCGGTTGCACGCCTCTTGCG
>JASHRK010000289.1 GCA_030037405.1 Acidimicrobiales bacterium
CTGACGGCGTGCACATGCCGATCGGGGGCGTCGGAGCGCAGGCTATGGCTCGGCTCATCGCGTCGACGATCGTGGGCTGACTTCGAGAGACGACCAGAACGCGGTCGACGAGGTGGACCACGACGCTCACCACCGTGGGGCGCGGGTCAGTGGAGCACGGCGCGAACCGCGAGCAGCCCGCCGCCGAGGCAAAGGCCGAGCGCGATCTCCGCGGCCACCTCCAGCGGCGCAAGCCGTCGGCGCAAGCCCGCGACAAGCTCCAGCACGAGCAGCTCGATCCCCGCGGTCCACAGCCCCGCGGTGACACCCGAGGACAGTGTCGCGCTGCAGGCCCAGCTCACCATTAGCGCGACGATCGGAAGTACTGCTCCCTTCAGCATCGCGGCTTCATGCAAGAGGTCGCGGGCGATCCAGCGAAGTCCCGGGATCCCCGGCTCCTCGAGCCGCGAGGAGAAGTACCGCGCGTAGCCGTGGGCGAGCCAGTACAGGACGAGCGCCAGGGTACTCGCCTCGATGAGCGCGGCGTAGGTCTCCCGCCGAGTACTTTCAGCTGCGACGAGTGCACCCACGGTGATCACGCCGTAAACGATCCCGGACGGGTTCGCCTCGGGATCTAACCAGAGTGTTGCCTGCTCGAATCTCTTCCGTATCCGCGATATCAATTCACAGCACCTATCGGTCTAGACGGAACTGCGCGTCTTGGATGCTCCCCTGGGTTACTCGGCCGTCGAAACGACACTCTTCGGTTTGTTGATGCCCCCTTGACGCACAGGTGCAACCCGGGAGGAGTACATCTTGCACTCATTCATAGACGAGCTCGCTCGGGAGCACTGGCCTGTGCCCGCCATGAAGTGGTCCGCACGGATGCCCGCAAGCAGCTCATGGGGCGTGCGCAGCGCCACCTTGGGAAATTATCGGGGGAACTGGGGAGTCCCCCTAGGGTACTCGGGCAGTACCGGGTGCACTGTAGTGGCATGGAGATACTCGTCGATGTCGAACCGGGATCGGATGGTCGCCTAAGCGGCACCGTCCGTCTACCCGACCGCTCCGAAAGCCTCGTCTTTTCAGGAACCCTTGAGCTGCTGACTCGGATCGAGGAGCTGTGCCGGCGCGGCGCCACCCCTGAGGTGCAGTGACGCCACTCGCCCTCCGTCTTCGACATTCCCAACCAACAGCACCAGTCCACTGCATCCGGATGTTCCAATGACTATCACCGTGCCACGGACCCGCAAGCGTGTCCGGTTCGCCGCCGAGCCCGATGAGTGACCATATGGCGGTGGCGGCCGTCCCGACATTGGTATTGATTGCCGCGGCGGCGGCGTTGGCTCCTCTCGTCACCGACGCTGTGCGTCGCTTTGTCGCCATACCCGAGGTTGTCGTCCAGATCGTTTTCGGGATCATCCTCGGACCTTATGTACTCGCCTTGACCCACACGAACGACGTCGTGAGCGCCTTGAGCGACTTCGGATTGGCCTACCTCATGTTCTTGGCCGGCACCGAGCTCGACCTGTCCCGAATGAAGGAAGGGCGGATCCGGCAGGCAGCCGTTGGGTGGGGCATATCCCTGGCGTTGGCCCTGATCATCGGGGGCGCGCTGGTCGCTTCCGGCTTGGTGCGAGACAGGGTCGTCCTTGCCTTGTGCCTGACAACGACGGCACTGGGCACCCTGCTCCCGATTCTCCAAGACGCGCACGTCTTCGAGTCCCGCTTCGGTCGGATCACGTTGTCGGTCGGGGCAGTGGGCGAGTTCGGGCCGGTGATGGCTGTAGCTGTGCTGCTCACAACAAAGAACGCCCCGGTCACCATCGGATTGTTGGCCTTGTTCGTCGTTATCGCAGCCGTCACGGTCATTCTCGCGGCACGTGTGCACCCGCCACGGCTCGTGTCCCTGCTACGTCGACACCTGCAAACAACATCGCAGCTCCCGGTACGGATTTCGGTGTTGCTCGTGATCGTGCTCGTTTACTTGACCTTACAGCTCGGCCTCGACGTGCTGCTCGGAGCTTTCGTGGCGGGGATCGTCGTCCGGCTGCTTATTGCCGGGGAGGAGAGCGAGCTCGTAATCAACAAGCTTGAGACGATCGGTTTCGGGTTCCTCGTTCCGATCTTCTTTATCGTGAGCGGAACCAGGTTCGATCTGAGGGCCCTGATCCACCAACCCGTCGCGCTGGCGCGGGTTCCGCTGTTTCTCGTTCTGTTTCTCGTGGTCCGGGGTGCGCCGGCAATGCTGTTGTACCGCAAGGTCCTTGAACAAAAGCAGCGATGGGCCCTCGCCTTCTTTTCGGCCACCGGCCTACCGATCATCGTCGTCATCACGACGGTCGGCGTGGCCGAGGGTAGAATGCTGCCCGTAAATGCCGCTGCCCTGGTCGCCGCGGGCATGTTGTCTGTCTTCGTCTACCCCCTGTTGGGTCTTCGACAGTTACAGGCCGCAAACGGGGCGGTCCCAGCACCGGGGGATCGAGCCTTATAGGAGGGCGCCCGCGTGGCTCGCGGAGAGTCCGGTCGTTCCCGATCCACTCGCAGGGTCACCCTAGGATGCTGACGGCGCGAGAGATCACGACAGCGAGGGTCACCAGAGAGGCAAGGGACTGCAGCATCATCAGCAGCTTTGACCATCCCGTGACTGGCAACGTGTCGGTCGGGCCGAATGCAGTGGCATTGGTGAACGACGTGTAGAGATAATCGAGGAAGTTAGGTGTCCAGCCTGGGGAAGCGCCCGGTGTCGACATCTGCGGAAAGAGGAAGTCGGGCCTCGGGTGTTCGGGGAGCTCTCGAGCCGCTGGCCCGCCACGGTCGAGTTCCCAGTACCAGAGCCCGAAAACGATGATGTTGGTGAGCCAGATCGGCAACGAAGCGTAGACAAGCCGCCGGCCCCCTGCCTTGGATCCATAGAGAAGGGCGTGGATGAGCTCGACGAGCGACACAGCGTTGGCAACGCTAATGAGGGCAATCAATACCACACCGATGATACGGAGCCGCGATCGTTGCTTGGAGATACGACCGGGGTTAGCGATCAGGATAACTACCATCAACGTGCCTTCTAAGCAAGGAATCAGACCCCGATACCCAAGTCCACGGATGAGTCTCTGGGGTAGGATAATCTGCAACGCCATGGCGGCCAGCACTGCCAACAATGCCGGCCAGCGTGGTTCGTTATTCGACGCGACACCCCACGCCTCGGTCGAACCAAGGCTGCGCTCCGGCTCATCGGTCACCCGTCTAAAATATCAGTTCGCTCCGCGGCAACGATCAATGTCGGAGTACGACTCCGTGCGGAACGGCCATTGGGGCGAGGGCTGCTTCTTAGGCTCCATTATCTCCAATCGGAATTCGGAACAACCTTTCGGGCGCTACACCTGATTTTGGTGGACGCCGTCATCCCTCATGGACGTGGTGGACGATCTTCATCTTCTCATTCGACAGCGTAAGCCCCATGGGGAGAAGAAGGCCTTGCCGCCTCCTCGTCGATGGCGGCGGGGATGGCGTCGATCAGGCCATAAGGGCGAGCGCGATCTCCGATCGGCCGCGGCGACGACGGCAGCTTCGAGCTCCGGGTAGGGACTGGCTCCTCGCTCCGGGGGGTGGCCCCTTTCTAAGCCCTCGTCCCCAGCCGCTGTCGAAGCTCACAGGAACGTTCGGCTACGGTCTGCTACGTCAGCGCCGCCCGTCAACGACGGCGACGTCATGGCAGAAGTGGACATGTGCAGCCTGAAGGTGGCGGACGCGTTCCAAGGAAGCGTGCCAGGACGGCTCGTCGGCCACCTGCCCGGAGAGCTTGGATCCAATCGCCGGATTGGCAAAGACCGCGCTCGTGTACGCGGCGTCGCCGATCATGACTTCCTTGTCGCCGGCCACGTCCACCACGACCGACTGGTGCCCGAGAGTGTGGCCCGGCGTGGCGAGGACACGGACCCCGGGAAGGACGTCGCAGTCGCCGTCGAGCAGCTCGAAGCGGGCGCCGGCGAAGTCGAACCAACCGGCGACCTCGGGCTCCTCCCTCCGCGCCCGGGCGAGCTCGGCTCGCTGGACAAGAAACGGCGCATGCGCGAACACGGCGTTTTGCCCGCAATGATCGAAATGCAGGTGAGTGTTGACGACGAGTGAGACGTCGACCGGGCTCAGGTCGATCTCGGCCAAGGCGTCTGCCACCGAACGGTTCACGACGCGCCAGTCGCTCACGAGGTCGGTAGGCTCGCCGATCCCGGTATCGACGAGGATGACGCCGTCGGGATGCTTCACTACAAAACCATGGACCGGCGCTTCGTCCCATCCGGGACCTTGCAACGAGGCCAGGTGCAAGCGATGAATTGTCGTCATCATTTTCCATTCTCTCGACGTCGCCAGGTCTGCGACCTTGCGCTCGCCTGCTGTGCTCGCTGTCTGAGGATCAGACGGCGAAACGGTCCTCGTCGCGGATCCGCGAGAAGAGAGGAGAGTAGAGCAGATCGAGCACGGGCAGGGTTGAGGTCGAGGGGATTGATCCGGTACGCGTCCCCGCGCGCCCTCTGGCCCCGCCCGCCATCAGGCCTGAGAGGCGATGTTCGGTGATCGGGAGGGCCGCGTCAGGCCGGGCACACTCTCAGCGAGTTGCCGTGTCCGAGATCACCCTCACGAGTGAGCCGTTCGCGACATTGAGCTCGGTCAGCGAGTCGCCGCCACCGTTAGCGACGAAGAGGTGGGCACCGCTGACAGCCAGGGCATCGGGGCCGTCGAAGTCGTCGGCCGGAGCCGAGATCACCCTCACGAGCGTGCCGTTGGCGACACTGAGCTCGGTCAGCGAGTCGCCAATGCCGTTAGCGACGAAGAGGTGGCCACCGCTGACGGCCAGGGCGTCGGGGACGTCGAAGTCGTCGGCCGGGGCCGAGATCACCCTCACGAGCGCGCCGTTGGCGACGTTGAGCTCGGTCAGCGAGACGCCGACGCCGTTCGCGACGAAGAGGTGGCCACCGCTGACAGCCAGGGCATCGGGGTCCTCGAACTTGTCGGCCGGGGCCGAGATCACCCCCACCAGGGAGCCGTTCGCGACGTTGAGCTCGGTCAGCCAATCGGCGCCGTTGGCGACGAAGAGGTGGCCGGCACCGACAACCAGGGCGTCGGGGGCTCCGAATGGCGCGGCCAAGATCACCCTCACCAGCGAGCCGTTCGAGACGTTGAGCTCGGTCAGCCAGCTACCGTTGCCGTTCGCGACGAAGAGGTGGCCGGCACCGACAACCAGGGCGTCAGGGCCTGAGAACTGGTCGGGCAGGGCCGAGATCACCCTCACCAGCGCGCCGTTTGAGAGGTTGAGCTCGGCCAGCGAGTCGCCCATGTGGTTCGCAACGAAGAGGTGGCCAGCGCTGACGGCCAGGGCG
>JASHRK010000024.1 GCA_030037405.1 Acidimicrobiales bacterium
GAAACGCTCGACCGTCTCTCGCTCCCCCGCCGCCAACCGCTCCCGGGCTGCCGCGACCTCGGATGTGACGCGAGCCGCCAGCTCTGGCAATGGCTGGCGGCCGGAGTCGTCGGCGATCATGACGAACTTGATGCCGTCCACCTCGTTGTCGACGACGTCGTAGCCGCCTGCGAGGCCGTCGCTCAGGGCGTGGAGACGATTGAGGATGGCGCCATCGCTCACCGGACCGGCCGGGAGGCTGCCCGACCTCTCGAGCAACGCTCTGGCGGCGGCAACTACGTCGCGATCGGTCCCGTCGCCTCCAGCGACCTTGGCAAGGGGGTCCTCGGCGGCGGTCTCCTTGTCACCGCGCCCAGCCGCCGTCTCGCCGTCGAGGTCGGGCAGCGCCGCCGCCAGGACACCCGGCAAGCGCAAGGCGGCACGAAGGCGCTCGACCGCGATCGAGATAGAGCTTGCCGCTTCCTCGAGGAGACGGTCCGCCTCCTCGACACGAGCCCGCGCCTCACCCCGCCGCTCGGCGAGGTCCCTTTCACGCTGCTGGGCGGCGGGCTCCTCGTCGTTCGCTCGGCGCTTGCGTCGGTCGGCGTCCTCGATACGGCGGAGAACCTCCGCCACCGACGCTCCGATTGCGTCCTCCAGGGTGCGGAACGCAACCTCCTCGCGACGAAGCTCTCCACCAAGCCTCACGTCCTGCTCGCGTGCCTCCGCTGCGGCGGTGGCCTGCTGGGCGTGGTCTGAACGAGCCTCGACGAACTCGCCGTCCAGCCGCTTCAAATAGCGCCAGTCCTTCTCCCAGCGTCGCAGCTCCTCTGCAAGCTCTGCGGCGGCCGAGGCCACGACATCGAGCTCGTCTGGATCGAGAGGGAGCGTGTCGGCCGCCGCCGCATGGTCGAGCTCCGTCCGGGCCGTCGTCGCCTCCAGCCCGGCCAGCTCGGCCGCGTTGCGATCGTCGTCGTAGCGGGTCTGTCCCTCAGCGACTGCTCCGAGCGCGACCGCTGTCTCGGCCGCAGCGCTGCGGACTGCGCTGTCGGAAGGAATACCGTCAATCCACGTCTCCACCGCTTCGACAGACCGCTCCACCGAAGCAACGTGCTGCTCGGCAGCCTCGAGGACCTGCCGCGCCTCCTCGATGTGGCGGCGGAGCTCTGCGAGTCGCCGCTCGCGAGTGGCCCGACGGGTGGGAGTCCCGAGGAATTCCGGGATTGGTTTCTCCCACGCGCCAGACAGCGGAGGCAGGCCCCACCGTCCATCCAGCGTGACGTAGGCAGGAACCGGACCGTCCGCCGCCGGTGCCACCTCGCCGAGGGCGATGGTCCGCAGAAGCCCTGCCACGTGGTCCTCATTCGCTACCAGCACGTCTGCGAGCGTCGGCGTTCCGGGCGACAGCCGTGACGCGTCCGGTCGCCACAACACGTCGTGCGTCGTCGCCTCGATCACGACGCCTTCGCGGCTCACCCAGGCGTCGAGCAGACCGGACGACTCCAGAGCAGCCTCGAGCCCGGCCACTTCCCGTTCGTCGAGCCCTCCGGTCAGTTCGACAAGCTCGTAGAAGGCCGCTCCAGTGCTCGGGTCTCGTTCTGCCTCTCGGAACCGCGACGGCGACGGACGCGCTTCCTCCTCGGCCGCGAGGGCGCCGTACTGCGCCTCGAGCTCGGAAAGCGAGCCTGCGGCGACGTCCCGCCGAGACTGTGCCCGCTCTCGCAGGTTCAGCACCGCCCGGCGCACGGGCGCCACCATCTCTCTCACCATCGCTGCGACCGCGGCGAGGTCTTCGACGCCAGCACCGCGGCCAGCAGACCTGACGTTTCCCGCACCGGCACCTGCAGCGTCAGCAGCGGTGGCATCACCGCTCATGAGCTCGCCGAGCAGCTGGCGAAGCCGCCGGTCGTCGATGGCCGACCCGGCTTCGCCGGCGAGAACGTCCGGCAGAGGCAACTGCGCCCAACGACCGACGGCTGCGCACCACGACCTCGTCACCTCGTGCCACCGGGCTCTTGTCTCGTCTGCCTTGGCCTGGCGATGGGCAAGCTCCGACTCAGAGCGCGCAGCCTGCTCCTCCGCCCGTGCGGCGCTGGCTGCCAGCTCGATCCATCGCGTGGCCAACCTTCTTACCTGCTGAGCCACCCGGCGGCGGCCCTCGGCAACGGCGATCGAGGTCGGGATGTCGCTCGCCTCTCGTGCGACGGCAGCTGCATCGATCCCGGCGGTCTTCGCCGCCCGAAGCAAGGTTGCACGAGTGCCCGCCACCGCCTGGCGCGCCTCTTCCACTCGCTTCTCGCTCCGCTGCACGATCTCTGCCAGCTTGTCCGCCAGCGCGGCACCGTCCGCGGCGGCCTTCGTCGCCATCGCGGCCTGCGAGGTCAGCGCCTCCAAGGCCTTCCGGCGGTCGTCCAGCTGGCGATGCTGCTGATATGCCTCGCTCTTCTGGAGCGCCTCCAGTTCCGCTCCAGCGCGTCGACCGGCCTCGCGCAACTGCTCGACATCTTCCTCGGCCGCCCGGAGCTCGATCGCGATCTGCGCCAGCTCAGACGCGAGGCGCTCACGTTCGCGCCCCTGACGACGCGAGTTGGCATCGGCGTCGGCGACAGCCTTCGCACGATCAGCAAGACGCTCTCGGGCGTAGGCCGAATAGTCGACGAGGAACCGCTGCACGGCTGTCGCCGTCCGCTCCATGCCTTCTAGCTGCTCGCGGATCTGATCGAGTGCATCGAACCGCTCGCCCGCCTTGTCGAGAGCAAGCTCAGAGACCGGGGGGAGCGAGTCGCGTAGGAGTGCGGCAAGCTCTCCTGCCTCCACCCGGTTGCCGATGTTCGGGTCCCGCAAACGGTGCAGGAGATGGATCAAGCTGCGGTACCGGTCCTCGTCTTCGAGCCCGAACAGCTTGAGCGCCACCCGCCTGCGGTGCTCCGCAGCGCTCTGGGTGACGGCGTCGTTCCCGAGGTGCTCACGGAGCCGCTCGACGGATACCTCTGGCCCAAGCTCGAGCGCCTCCGGTATCCGCTCCGCCTCGGTCATGAAGAACCAGGTCGCCGTCTGTCGAGTCGACGTCGCCGCCTTGAGCCCGGCCCCGATCGTAAGGAAACGGTCGACGATCTCGCCGGCGTCGTCGAGCTCGCTCAGGCGAAGCTCGAGCCAGACGTAGCCAACGTGGTTGCCGTCCCCCCTTCCGTCGGTCATGAGCCAGTAGATCGTCGTGCGATCCCGGCTGGTGGCGTCGATCGCCCGCGTGTTCCCGTCGAGCAGGAACGGCAGCAGCACCTCGAGCGCCTTCGACTTGCCCGCCCCGTTGCTCCCGCGCAAGAGCACTCGACCGCCTGCGAAGAGCAGCTCGGCCCGGTCGTACTGCCAGACGTTCACGATCCCCGCCCGGTGGAGCACCCATCGCCCGAGCCGTTCGGGAGCTGAGCGCACCATCACGGCATCGGGCGTCCCGAACAGCTGATCAGTCATGTCGGCTCCAGTGCGAGTGTGAAGGCTTGAGGACAGGTGACGGAAGCCGCCGCCGGTGGGCTCTTCCGAAACTCGTGATGCGCCTCGGGCGCGTAGCGGGCGGCGACAGCACGCAGCGCAAGCTGGCCGCCCTCGCACCTGCGGACAAGACCCATAGCGATCAGGAGCTCCTCGACCTCGCTCGCGAGCCGTTCGGGCCGGCCGGCGTACTCCTTCGACCAGCTCTTGGAGTGACGAGCGAAGAGTTCTTCGGTGACCCGCGGGATGGCGCCTAGCGCGACGGGGACCTCGGAAGCGAGCCCTCCGACCCTCGCCACACCGTTCTCCCTGACCATCAGCGCCTCGTCGACGAGCTGCGAGACAGCCAGCAGCGCGGCCTGCGCCGCGGTGCCGTCGCGGGGAAAGAACACGTCGCTGAGCTCGTACCGGGCGTCGAAGGCAGCAACGCCTTCGGCACGAATCTCGAGCGAGAGCCCGAGGTTCTCCTCTAAGAGGCTGGCCTCTCGTCGCTGCGACTGTCGCAGCCAGAGACGCTCCGGCTCGTCCAGCTCGTCAAGCATGACAACGGGGCACT
>JASHRK010000290.1 GCA_030037405.1 Acidimicrobiales bacterium
ATGGGAGAACGACGAGGCACTGCAGGGGCATCTCACCGCCCTGAGGTCCGCACCGTCTGCAGCAGGCCCGCAGGAGCGGGCATTGTCGTCGGAGATCATCGTCTACGAAGTGGGCTCGAGCCGGCCGCTCAACTAGGGCGGGCGGGCGGCCGCGATCCGTCCGAGGTGGCGGAGCTGATCGTCTCGGGAGGCCCGCCCTCGCCACCGTTCCCATAAGCCGACGGCCAGGCCGACGGGCACGCGTCCCTTTGGGAGTCCGGACGCGGTGGGGACGCCCGGGTCGTGCAGCCCACGGTTGTCACGCCAGAGGCAGCGAGAGCTGCTCCATGTCGTCCTCCGGAACACCCTCAGGCAAGCGGCGAAGGAAGTGCTTGCTCAAGGTCTCCTCCTGCTGCTGGTAGTTGGACCTTGCCTGGGCCCCGTAGGGGATGAGAGGCGACTCGATCATCTGCTCGAAAGTGAGCTTGCAGACGCGCTGGCCGTGCTCGATCGCGAAGGGCACGTCGTGTGCTCGCACTTCCAAGGCTGCACGTGACCCCAGAAAGCGCTCGCGGGCATGAAAGCCGAAGCCTGGATCGAAGAAGCCAGCATAGTGAGTGCGCAGCTCGCCGCTCGTCGGGTCGTATGCCGTCATCTCGGCGGCTAGCCCGGGCGGGATCCGCACTGCCTCGTTCGACATCAATAGGTAGAACCGCTTCGGATCGAGAATCAGCACGCCGTCCTGCGAGACGGCGTTATCCCAGTAAGGCCTAGGATCGAGCTGACCGGCATTGGTCAAGTCGATGAGTGGAGCATTGGCACGCGCCCGGTAACCGACCTTGCTGTCGCTCGCTCCATAGAGGTCAAGGCTCAAGAACAGACCGTTCGCCAGTGCCAGCTGGTCTTCAGGGACCGGCTCGCTGTCGAGAAAGAGCAGGGGGGAGGTTCGATTGATCTCACGAAGCTGTCCGTCGTCTAGTTGCGGGTGACCTCGGATAATCCGGAGCTGGTTCAAAGAGAGATCCGTTGCAACTCGAATCGCGAACGACAGTGGCACGACTTCGAGATAGAGAGGACCTCCATAGCCGGCTGGGATGTCGTCGAACCTTGCGCCGCCGTCGGTGATAACCCGCGTGAAGACGTCCAGGCGTCCTATCGAGCTCTTCGGGTTGGCACGTGCCCGAAGGTCGGGCGGCAGCGCGAGGCGTTCCTTCAAGGGAATCAGGTACGGCCGGTTGGGCTCCAGCACGGCACCGCGATCGCGCAGGTCGAGAGTGTCCATGCCGTAGCGCTCGAGCTTGTGCTCGACCGTGTCGTCGCCCGGCAGGAAGCTGCACTGGAGCCGGTGGGCTCGATCCCCCAGCCGCAGGTCGAGGCTGGCCGGCTGCACGTTCTCGGAAGGAAGCGAGAAGTCCCCAGCCTCGACGATGCCTTCGTCGATCGCCTCGAGGAGGTACTTGTCGGGCAGGACACCGTCTCTGTCCGGGAGGCTGAGGGAGTTCCGGGGGGGCACGCCTCAGCGTACCGCTCACCGTCGCCGCACGAGGCCGGCAGGCGCCAGTCGTGTCGAGAGATGGCGACACTGGACCAGGCACCAGGAGACCCCGGTGCCTGGTCCGGTCAGAGAACCTGCCTCGGCTATCCCGTGACCTTGAAGCCCGCCGGCGGGCCTAGGTAGTAGACGATGGCATGGAACACTCCAGGAGATGTGTTCTGGAAGAACGACGTCTTGTCGTTGCAGACGGCCGGGGCGCCTTTGAAGCCACCGCAGTCGAGATCCGGAGCGCCTTGGACGACGGGGCCCTTGAAGGCTTTCGCCGTGGCGTTGACAGTCGCCGGAGTGATCTTCTTCCCGGCCTTCAAGATCTCGGTGTCGAACTTGGCGATGGTGATCATCTGCCCGAAGGAGTCGGCCACCCAGGCGTCACCCCAGTACGGCTCCTCGCCATACTCGGTGGCGACCTTCTTGAAGGCGGCGAGGCTCGGGTCCGACGTGTCGCCCGGCAGCGGGTTGGCGCTCGCGTAGTACCAGTCGGGCGGTAGCTGGCCGCCGTCCGCCTTCTGGATGTCGGGGGTGTCGCACGGTACGTTCACGAGCACCTTGGTCTTGATGGCGAGCTGCTTCAACGCGAAGTAGAAGTCCGAGCAGGCCGGGCCACCGGAGTTGCCGAGGATGGTGAGCCCCGTCTTGCCCGCCTGAGCTGCCTCGAGGGGCTCGGTGAGGTCCGTGTCAGAAGGGTCGAAGCTCGCCTCGTCCACCGTGATGTGGAGGTACTTCATCGCCGACACGATGGCTGCCACGGAGGAGCTCTCGCCCGGCTCGTCCTCCCAGACGAGCGAGACGCTCTTCACGTGCAGGTACTCCTTGGCGAAAGTGGCTATCGGCGCCTCGATGTGGGTGCTGTCGCCGTAGAGGATGTAGCCGTACTTGTACACCGTGTCGACCGGGCTGAGCGAGACGCCGAAGATGATCGGTTTCTTCGTCGGCAGGATGGCCGACTCGAGGGCCTCGTTGCCGATGGCGACGGCACCTGCCGAGATCACCGAGATCGCCTTGTCGTTGGCGAACTCCTCCCCACACGTCGTGGCCTGCGCGGGCGTGTCAGGGATGGAGCAGATCTTGAGCTCGATCGGATGGCCGTCGACGCCGTGCGCATGCTGGTTGATGAACTTCTCGGCGATCTCCGCTCCGATCGTCCATTCCGGCGCCGGGTCATCGGTGCCGTCCTGGTTGTTGACGACACCTACTACGACCGGCGAAAGCTTGTCGTCCGCCTTTCCGTGACCACCGATGTAGTCGGCGTACTTGTACACCGGGTGGTACGCAGTTGCTCCAGCGGTGGTTGCGGTGGCGATCGCCGCAGTTCCAAGCCCTATCACCAGTGCAGCGAACACGGCAACGGAGCTCCCCAACCGCCTGGACCGAGGTATCGATCTCATGGACCCCCCCTCCTAGTTGGTTGTAAGTGACATCGTGCCACCGACAGTGGCACGGACTGTCGACGCCGCTCAGGCTCGACTGTCGAGCGAGACCGACAGCGCTTCGCGGACGCTACTACAGGGTCTTCGCCGAGAACAACGCGCTAGAGGGCAGCCTCCTCACCGGAGCGTCTTCGCTGCCCGAGGTAGCTCGCCACGAGGATGTCGGGATCGGAACGGAGGCGTTCGCTTGTCTCGTGCAACACCACGTCACCGTGCGACAGCACGTAGCAACGGTCTGCCACCTCGATAGCCAACTGGACGTGCTGCTCGACGAGAAGCACGCCGCAGCCGTTGTCGAGGGCGTATTGACGTACCACCGGCAGTAGCTGCTCGACGAGGACCGGCGCCAGCCCGAGGCTGAGCTCGTCGAGCAGGAGGAGCCGGGGCCGCCGGACGAGGTTCCTCGCGACGGCCAGCATCTGCTGCTCGCCACCCGACAGGAAACCGGCTCTGCGGTCCCGCAAGGGCGCGAGCGCCGGGAAGTAGCTGTACGCCTGCTCCGGGTCCACCGTCTCGCCGCGATAACCGAGTCGCATGTGCTCTGCGACCGTGAGGCCGAAGAAGATTCCCCGTCCCTCGGGGACGTGGGCGATGCCGGCCCGTGCCCGCACCGTCGGCGAGAGGCGCGAGAGGTCCTTGCCGAGGTAACGGATGGTTCCATGCGAGGGCTTTACGATTCCCGAGATTGCCCGGAGCGTCGTCGTCTTCCCGGCGCCGTTCGGACCGAACAGGGCGACCACCTCACCGACGTCGACGCGGAGGTCGAGTCGTCTTACGACGTCAGCCTGGTCGTAGCCGGCCGAGAGCTCATCGACGGAGAGGACGGTCTCGCTCATCTCTCCGTCGCCTCGCTCCCCGGCATCGTCACCAGCATGTCCGTCGAAGCCATATCGGCTGTCGAAGCCATATCGGCTGTCGAGCCACCGAGGTAAGCGGCTCGTACCTCGGGGTCGTTGCGGACCTCTTCCGGCGTCCCCCTCGCGATCAGCTTGCCGAAGTCCAGCACGTAGACGTAGTCGCATATGCCGAGCACGAGGCTCATGTCGTGGTCGACGAGAAGCGCCGGGAGACCGGCATCGACGACCCGCCGGAGGCGCTCTCCGAGCTCGGCGCTCTCGTGCGAGTCGAGCCCTGCGGCAGGCTCGTCGAGCAGCAGCAGGCGTGGCCGTGCGGCGAGAGCTCGTGCCACGCCGACGAGCTTGCGGCGTCCCTGCGGGAGCTCGCTCGGCATCCTGTCGGCATCGTGTCGCAGATCGAGCAGATCGAGCGCGTCCTCGGCGACCTGCTCCTCACCGTGCCAGAGCCCCAGGAAGACCTCGCCCAGGCCGGAGGCGAGAGTGGACCGCTGGGCGGCGACGGCCAGGTTCTCCCGAACCGACAGGTCGTCGAAGAGCTCGATCGTCTGCCAGGTTCTCCCTAGGCCGAGACGGGCGCGCCTGTGGGGAGGAAGGCCCGATATGTCCCGGTCCCTGAGCCGGATGTCGCCGCGAGCCGGGACGAAACCCGTGACCGCGTCGATAAAGGTCGTCTTGCCCGCCCCGTTCGGCCCGATCAGGCCGACTAGCTGGCCCTCGCGCACCTCGAGATCCACCTCGCTCAAGGCACGGACGGCCCCGAAGCTTACCGACACTCCGCTGGTCGAGAGGACGGCACTCATGATGTCACCTCGCTCGCCGGTCGCTTCGACCGGTAGAAGAGGTAGGTCGCCCCGCCCTCAGGCCGGAGCACCAACGAGGCTATGACAAGAAAGCCGACCAGAAGATTGAGCCAGTTGCCCTGCAGCCCGAACCAATCGAGGATGGCGTAGGCGAGGAGTCCCCCTGTGTATATGAGGCCGCCCTGGATCGCCCCCGGAACTGTCGTTATGCCGCATATGTAGATGAATGCGATGAGCGAGATCGCCACCAGCGTGTCGTAGCTGTCCGCGGTGATCGAACCGTAGCTGTAGGCGAGAAGGACTCCGCTCACGCCGGCAATCGCCGCCGCGATGGCGAAGCCGATCAGCTTCACGTTGCGCACGTTGACCCCGGAGGCGGCGGCGGCCCTCTCGTTCGCTCGCACAGCCAGCATCTCCTGGCCGAGCCTGCTGCGGCGGAGGTTGCACACCCAGAGGGCGATCACCGTGAGGACGACGAGGCAGAACCAGCCGAACAGAGGGCTCGGCTCCGCTCCGTCGATGCCGTGGAACGAAGCGTTGGGGCCGAAGTTGAAGCCGAACAACGAAGGCGCCGGGACGAGGCTCCCCGTCACGGAAGCGCCCCAAGTCGAGTTGGTAAAGCCGAAGTTCTCGATGGCAACGGCCGCTGCCAGCGTGAGGACGACGAGGCTCACGCCTCTCACCCGAAGAGCAGGGAACCCGGAGATCAGCCCCACCACGGTGGCGAGCAGCACACCGATGATCGCCGCCCAGGGGAAGCCGATGCCGAAGTTGATGAAGAAGTGGGACACGGTGAAACCGGCGACACCGGCGAGGGCGAGCTGCACGATCGAGAGCTGGCCGACGAAGCCTGTGATCACCACGAGGGAGAGCAGGGAGACGGCAGCTATGAGAGAGGTGATGAGTCCCTCACGGAACCCGAAGGGAAGAGCCCACATGAGGAAGGCACAGAGCGGGACCCACTTCATCGCCGCCTTCAAGGGCGCCCTCGGACGAGGAGCCGGGGGGAGGCGCCGCTCGACTATGTCACCTCGTCCAGGGATCTTCCCGGCACGAAAGAACATCGCCACAACGAGCACCACGAAGATCATCAGCTCCTGCACACCCGGGAGCGGGTTCCCGATGCCGTTTGTCGGGAACCAGCTCTGGCTCGAGAAGAAGATGAGCACCGACTCGGCCATGCCGATGAGCATCCCGGCGATGTAAGTCACCGTGAACGAGTTGAGGCTGCCGAACGTCGCTGCCGCTAGTGCCGGGACGATCATGAGCGGCAGAGTCGACGAATCGACCTCGGCGATC
The DNA here is from genome assembly GCA_030037405.1 of Acidimicrobiales bacterium. Taxonomy (GTDB): domain Bacteria; phylum Actinomycetota; class Acidimicrobiia; order Acidimicrobiales; family Bog-793; genus JOPF099. Next base: position 5,918 of record JASHRK010000290.1, read on the forward strand.
GAGGCGCCCAGCAACCCGACGAGGCCCATGGCGAGAGACATGAGAAGCGTGTTCGCCAGTGACAGCCCGTTCGGCGATAGGCCGTAGAGGGTGGCGTAGGCCTCGTTCTCCGCCGCCGCCCTCGTGCCGAGCCCGAACCTCGACCAACGGAAGGCGCCGACAAACAGCAGGGTGACGGCGAGCACGATCCCGGCGATCCAGAAGCTGCTGACCGGCACGGTGTAGCCGAGGATCGAGACAATGCCGCTGGGAAGGATCGGCGGCTGGGGCCGCGCCTCCTCTCCGAAGCCGAGGACTACCGCCGCCTGGGCGGAGACGAAGAAACCAAGGGTCGCCGTCAGCTTGGCGAGCGGCGGTTGGCCACGAAGCGGCCGCACGACGCCGAACTCGAAGACCACTCCGACCACGAGCGCGAAGACGATCGTGAGAGTGATCGCCCAGCCGGTCGGAAACGTGATACCGAAGTAACCGGTGTCGAGCGCCCAGTAGCAGAACCCCGACAGCATCGCGAGCACGCCGGCCGAGAGATTGATAACACCCCCGCCCCGGTAGCTGAGCACCACCCCGAGGCCGATACCGGCGATGAGACCGCCGGAACCGAGCCCGATAAGGGCGAAGGCGACGATCGGAGAGAGAACCACCGAGTGCCCCCCCTCTCTCGTTAGGTCTCGTCAGGTGCTCGACGAAGCATCTTCACGCGTCGTCAGGAGCTGTGCCGGCAACCAGTCCGCCCCACGACCACTTCGGGACCCTGAGGCCCTCCGGAACCTCATCTGCAGAGCGATGGTACCGGGCCATCGTCGTAGTGGTCGCCCAGGCGAAGTAGTCGTGCAGGAGCTGGCGCAATGGCGCCTCGCGGTCGAGCCCCACGTCGACGAGCGCCTGATCGAAACAGGCGATAGCGCGGTGGTCCATCTCCTCGTGCACTCCGTTGCCGCTGTGGGCTCGGACGACCGAGGTCTCGTCACCGTAGGACTCGGAGTACCGGGGTGGACCCCCGAGCGCTTCGCCCCAGTAGGCGGCCAGCCGTTCGGTATGTTCCGGGTGGTAGCCGTGGCTGAAAGCGTGGCTCACCACCTCGTCCGCCATCACCCGGGCATGCCAAGCGGCCGCCAGCTTGCGTAGACCGTCGGCACCGCCGACGGCTTGGTACACCGTCTTCACGGTCCACATCGTC
>JASHRK010000291.1 GCA_030037405.1 Acidimicrobiales bacterium
GGTGCGAAAGGCCGGGGACGTGATCCCCGAGGTGGTCGGGCCCGTGCTCGCGGAGCGAGCTCCCGGTCTCGCCCCCTGGCGGTTCCCCGAGCGTTGTCCCATCTGTGGCGGGTCTCTCGTCCGCCTCGAGGATGAGGCGGACACCTACTGCGTCAACCTCGAATGCCCGGGCCAGCGTCTCCAGCGCATCGCCCACTTCGCCTCGCGTGGTGCCATGGACATCGAGGGTCTCGGCGAGCGGCGGGTCTGGCAGCTCGTCGAGGCAGGCCTCGTGAATGACGCCGCCGACATCTACCGTCTCGCCGAGCCGGACCTCCTCGGGTTGGAGGGTTTCGCCGATCTCTCGGCTCGCAACCTTGTCACGGCGATCGACGCTTCGCGCTCCCGCCCCCTCTCGAGGCTCCTCGTGGCGCTCGGCATCCGCCACGTCGGCAGCACCGTCGCCTATGCGCTCGCCTCCGCCTACGGCGACCTCGACCGCATCATGTCGGCGAGCGAACCCGAGCTGGCGGCCGTCGAGGGAGTGGGAGGGATCATCGCCGCGAGCGTGGTGCGTTTCTTCGCCGTGGCGGGCAACCGTGACATCGTCGAGAGGCTCCGCTCGGGCGGCGTCTCGTTCGGCACCGTCGTAGTCTCGGAGCTGCCCCAGGTCCTTGCCGGCAAGTCCGTCGTCGTGACCGGGACGCTCGAGGGCTTCTCGCGCGAGGAGGCCGAGGCGGCGATCACGGCCCGCGGGGGGAAGTCGCCGGGATCGGTCTCCGCCAAGACGACCGCCCTCGTCGTCGGGGAATCGCCCGGCGCCGCCAAGGCGGCCAAGGCAGAGTCGCTCGGGGTCCCGATGATCGACGAGGGGGGGTTTCGCAAGCTTCTCGAGACCGGGGAGCTCCCGTGAGGCCGGGCCGCCGCCTCTCGGTGACCCTGCTAGTCCTGGCGGCGGTCGTCGCGGCTGCGGCTGCGGCCTGGGCGGTCGTCGCCATACGCAGGAGCGCCCTCTTCCAGACCGTGAACACCCACGGCGCGAGGGGAGGCAAGCCGATCCCGGGTGCCGGCGCCTACGTCCCGGCCTACGATCTCTCGTCCGACCCCGTCTTCCCGACTCTCGGCACCGGATATGCGATAGAGCGCCACGTCACGAGCGCAGGCGTGAGCGAGCACCTGGCGATGAGCGACGACGGGGGGGCGAGCTGGTACCTCGCCGGCAGCCCCTTTCCCTTCGCCGACGGCTACTCGCAGGTGCAGTTCGTCTCGACTCGGACCGGGTACGCCTTCGGGCCCGCCGGCCTCGCCGTGACCCACGACGGAGGGGAGCGCTGGACCGTGGTCTCGACGCTCGGCGGCACGCCTGAGCGTGTCGTGCCCGTCGGTCCGGACGTCTGGGCCACCTACACGGTCTGCAGGGGACCGCCCCTGCCACGTGCCTCCTGCCACGTCGAGCTGGCCATGTCGGATGACGGCGGTCGTCACTGGGTGCACGCCACCGGCCACCCACCCCTCACCGAGGCCCGTTCTGGCGGAGACATCCTTGCCCGCGTGACGCTGGCGAAGGCCTACGTCGTCTCCTACGGTGCCACCGGCGGGGAGCTCGCTCTCACCGTCGACAACGGCCGGACATGGGAGCGCCTCCCCGACCCCTGCGCCGGCTGGCCGAAGGCGGACATGGCGGCGCTCAGCGGAGGCGATCTCTGGATGATCTGCGGCGGGCCGCCCGAGCTCGGCGGGGCGGCCTCGGCCAAGGCCGTCTGGCGCTCCTTCGACGGCGGCCTCGACTGGACCCTCGAGGCGGCTACCGGCTTTGGCCCAGAGCTCGAGGGCAAGGAGGCTGCCGGCGGCGGGAGCCCTGTCGGCCGTCTCTCCTACGCCGGGCAGCTCGGGCAGCTCGCCACCATCGCCCCGGACAGCGCCTGGATCGGTGTGAGCGGGGTCGGCGTGCTCGTGACCTTCGACTACGGGAAGGACTGGCAGGTCGCCAACGGAGTCACGGACGCCGGTCACGACACCGGGGTAGGAGTCACCTTCGACAACGCCTACGACGGTTGGGCGATCGAGTTCGACGAGGCCGTCTGGCGGACCGACGACGCCACTCACTGGCTCCGGATCGACCCGCCCGCCAAGTAGGCTCGACTCAGATACTCATGTCGAGCATCACTGAACAGCTGGGTCGCGTCGTCGGCGGTCGGTACCGGCTGGTTACGCCCATCGGTGCGGGAGCCTCGTCGCAGGTGTTCGCCTCGGTCGACGCCCGCCTCGATCGCCGCGTGGCCGTGAAGGTTCTGCACCCGTCGCTTGCGGGAGACGAGTCGTTTCTTCGCCGTTTTCGCGCCGAGGCCAGGCTGGCGGCCTCTCTCGACCATCCCCACATCGTGCGCGTCTTCGACTGGGGCGAGGAGGAGGGCGGTCCCTACCTCGTGCTCGAGCTGCTACCCGGCGGAAGCCTCCGGGCCATGCTGGACACAGGCGTGAGGCTGGACCATGCACAGGTGGCGCGGCTTGGCGCAGAAGCCGCCTCGGCTCTCGCCTATGCCCACCGCAGGGGGATCATCCATAGGGACGTGAAGCCGGGCAACCTGCTCTTCGACGACGAGGGGCACCTGCGCATCGCCGACTTCGGCGTCGCACGGGCGCTGGCGGAGTCCGCTCTCACCGAGCCCACCGGCATCATCTTCGGCACCGCCCGCTACGCCTCCCCCGAGCAGGTCTCCGGCGGCGCTCTCGACGACCGCACGGACGTCTACTCGCTCGCCCTCGTCTGCTACGAGGCCCTCACCGGCAGGGTGCCGTTCTCGGCCGCCACGGTGCCGGAGACCATGATGGCGAGGATCGGAGCAACGCTCCCTGCGGCCCGCGAGCTCGGCCCGCTCGCTCCGATCCTGGCGGCGGCGGCTATCTCCGAGCCGGTGGCGAGGCTGGACGCCGCCGACCTGGCGGGCGAGCTCGGGCAGCTCTCGCGGCAG
>JASHRK010000025.1 GCA_030037405.1 Acidimicrobiales bacterium
CCGGCACGAGATTCGCGTCGGTCGGGACGTCATGAATCCGGTACTCCACATCGCCATGCACGAGATCGTCGCGAATCAGCTGTGGGCCGACGACCCGCCCGAGGTGTGGGCGACCGCTGAGCGGCTCTCAGCCGACGGCTACGAGCGCCACGAAGTGCTGCACATGCTCGCCTCGGTGGTCGCCGGCGAGGTGTTCGAGATCACTCGCGATGAGCGGCCTCACGACATCGAACGGGTTCGAGCGGCCCTTTCTGGTCTGCCGGGCGACTGGGAGCAGCGTCGCGCCGACCTCCCTGCCGAACGACATCAGAACCGCCCGGGCCGTCGAGCGAAGCGGCGCCCCAGGTGATTACAACACGACGCCGCCGGCAACCTCTCGGGCATTCCGGCTGGCTATTGCCTGAAATAGGCGTTGCGCCGCGTCGTCAACGCTGAGACTGTCGCAGTAGGTCGCCGGAGTATCCGCGGCCCAAGCCGGTTCTCCCGATTGCGCTTGCGGACAACGTGCTACACTGGGGACGTGTCCGAGAACGTGTCTGTCCGCCTCGAAGACAGCCTGGCTCAGCGGCTCCGCTTGCGAGCCCGGGCAGCTGGCGAGACCCTGTCTGACCGCTTGCGTCGTTACGCGGACGAGGGCGTCAGGCGCGACGAGCATCCGTTGATCACGTTTCGAGACGGCCCCACCGGGCGGCGCGCCGGGTTGCTCGGCGGACCCGACGTATGGGAGGTCGCCATGTGGATCGACGACCTGACCGCAGAGCGGGATCCCGTCGAGACGCTGGTCGAAGAATCGGTCTTGAGCCGGCCTCAGATCGACGCGGCACTGCGGTACCGAGCCGCTTATCCCGAGGAGATCGACGCGCGGATCGAGCTGCACCGCCGCGAGACCGCCTCAGCATCGCTTTCTTGAAGCTGCTGCTCGACGAGATGTACCCGCCAGCGCTCGCCGAGGCGCTTCGGGCCAGTGGCATCGAGGCCGGCACGGTCTCTGATGTGGGCCTGGCCGGCCGGTCGGACTCCGACGTTCTGGCGGCCGCCGAGGCGAACGGATACGTCCTGCTCACTGAGAACGTAGCTGACTTCGCTCGCCTCGCAGCTGATCACCTGACCACCGGCGGGCATCACCCCGGGGTACTCATTGCCCTCTCGTCGCGCTTTTCACGCCGTCGAGCCGGCATCAGCGCCATCGTCTCGGCGATCGGTACCGTGGTCAACGAGACGCTCGAGGACCGGCTCGTGTACCTCGAGAGACCACCCCGCAGCGTGCCATAGCGCCAGTCGAGTGCCCATACCGCGGGCCTCGAACATCGAGAGAGCTGCCTCCGGCTCAGACGGGTACTACCTCGACCGTGGGATCGAGCCGCCGCAAGTCTCCTGGGTCCGACGTCACAATCCGCTGGTGCGCTCGGCGCGCGCAGATGACGACGTGGGCGTCGACCACGTCGCTCGTCTCACTCGCGGCCAACAGTCGGCCGACACTGGTGGCGTCGACTCTGTCGAGAGTGACGACGTCCGTGGTGGGCTGGCGAACCAGGCGGGCAAGCAGAGCCTGGCGCTCTGGCTGGCGGATCGCCTGGGCGAGCGCGGTTGCGGGGACCGTGATCCGAGTGCGGGTCTCCTGGGCACGAGCAAGGAGGACGAGAACCCTGCGATCTCTCCGATCAAGCGCGATCAACCCTCCGGCATCGAAGGTCACGCCAGCCATCAGGCTGCGGGTACTTTCCGGCGCCGACCCCTTACACCAAGCGTCTCGTCCGCCCACCTACGTTCCGTGGCCGAGAGCTTTCCTCCCGTCGCACGCAGCGCCTCGGCAAGCATCGCTCCCCAGCCCGCCACATCATCGAGCGAAACACCTACGGCGTGCTGAACAAAGCCCGACACGCTTGGAGCTGATCCCGACTCGACCAGTGCTCGGATCCGGTCCAGCTGACTTTCCTCCAAGGTGATCGTGACCTTTCGAGTTGCCATACTGAACACCATACCATCGGGTCCGACGGCGAGGTGACCAAGCGGTCCGGGGTAAGCGTGCAGATGAACACGGCTGTCGTTGACCGATTCGTACCGATAGCCGAGTCATGAGGTAGCCGCGTGCGTTTTCGCCACCAGCTCCACCTCGAAGCCATCGGCGTCTTCGAGATAGGCGGCGTAGTGCCCCTCGCCTCCAGCGTGCGGGTGCCGCTCAGGGAAGAGGAGCGTCCAGCCGTGCGCGCTCGCCTCGGCAGCAATGCGATCGACGTCGTCCAGGTCGCCGGCGTGAAAGGCGAGGTGGTTGAGGCCTGGTCGGCAGCGCTCGTGGACAGCAGCGGAAAGGGCTGGTGATTGCTCGACGACGACGTAGAGGTCATGTCGCCGCCAGCTTCTCCCGGCGGACCACTCCTGGTAGGGCTGGAAGTCCAGGACTCGGAGGAGCCAGCCCCAGCTCTCAACGGCTCGTCCCAGGTCGGGGACCCACATCTCGACGTGGTGCAGGGCCGAGACAGCTTCCTCGGGAGCGAGGCGCTTGATCATGAGCAGGGCCGGGTTCTCCGGTCCCCACAGGGTTGGGAGCTCTTCGAGCGGGCGGAAGCCGCAGGCGACGTAGAACGCTCGGGTGGCCGCGTAGTGGGGATCTGGCCGTTTCTTGCTCAGGGTCTTCACCTGGAGGTACTCGACACCCCGAGCGACGAGTACCTCCTCGGCGTGCTCGATGAGCCTCCGGCCGACCCCCTGCCGGTGGCGTGATGGTCGCACGCCCATCACGTAGATCTCTGCCGCGTACCTGTCGTGCTCGACGATGGTGAGGAATCCCGCCACCTCCTCATCCACGACCGCAGTCATGGTCAGGGAACGATCCGCGACCTCGACGTAGTGCTCGACAGCCTCCGGGATCCCGAACCAGTCGGGCAGTTCGGCAAGGATCTCTCGACAGATGGCCCCCGAGCCGCTCGGTTCCTCCCTGACGACGAAGTGATCGACGGTCACCGAGGATCAGTATCGCTCGCTTCTGGTAGCACGACGGTCGGCAAGTGCGCGCGCTCTTGACCGGCGCCAGTATGGCCGTAGAAACCTGCCGCTGCCCTTGTCGTCAGAGGCGCAGTGCGTGTCACGTGACGACTATCCGGCTACCCGGAGTTACCCGCGGGCGGCGTGTGGCCGCTCTTGGTCAGGGTCCCTCCGAGCAGCCTCTGGTAGCGAACCTCATCGACGGCGATGCCGTGGACTTCTTCCCGGCGCCACTCGCCATCGGTTGACCACCCATCCGCCTCGTAGAAACGCATGGCTCGCTCGTTGCCGACCAGGACCCAGAGCACGGCCCGCGAGAAGGCTCGTCCGGCGAGGCGGTCTCGGGCGTCGCTGATGAGCGCTCGACCGACGCCGTGCCCCCAGCGCTCTGGGTGCACGTAGATGGCGTACAGCTCGCCGGCACCCGGGAGTGCCGGATCATGACAGGGACCGCTCGTGGCGAACCCCCAGACGAGGTCTTCGTCGACTGCGACCACGGTCACCGGGCGATCGGGGCCGACCTCTGCAAAGGTGTAGCGCTCTGCTCGATCGGCCGGTTCCAGCGCATCCAGGTAGTCGTCGGGCAGGAGCCCCCGGTATGCCGACTGCCAAGAGCGAACGTGCACCTCGGCTACGGCGATCTCGTCACCGGGCTCAGCTTGGCGGAGAATCATCCTGCCAGTTTGGCCGCTACAAGCTGGCGCCTTGGCCTTGCCGCTGTTTCGCCATCCGGCGCCCGTGCGCCTGAGTCTCGGCGATCTGCTCCTACTGATCCAGTAGGCGGGGCCACTCGTCATCTGGAGGTCGACGTAGCTCGTGAGCTTCTCCACGCGTTCGAGGGTCTCGGTGGTGGAGCGAGCTCGATGACGCAGAACTCGTTGCCTTCAGTGTCTGCGAGCACGACGTGACGTTCCTCGGGGCGTTGACCGACCTCGATGTGACGGGCACGGAGCCCGCACGCCCGGTCGACCATCGGACGCTGGTCCTCGATGGAGGTGCTCGTCACGTCGAAGTGCATCTGGTTCTGGCCCGACTTCTGCTCTTGGGTTGGGAAGAACTCGCGGTGGAACCCGGTGCCATCGTTCGGCAAGAGGGCGACCCCGTCTGAGGCCTCGTCGACCATCTCCCAACCCAGGACGCCGGCACAGAATCGCGCGAGCCGGAGAGGGTGGTTCGCATCGACACAGAGCGCCACGAGCCCACAAGTCATGACGCTGCGCACCTCCAGCAGCGGTCTGGCGACCACGAGGGCAGTATCCCCGAACATCGGGCCGCCCTGCCGGTAGACGGTCGCCCAGACCGCCGGCTCAGCGCGCACGGGTGGCCGCGTGCTCGCCGGCCCCGCGCCGTCCACGGTAGCGGTATCGCGACGCGTGATGAGGATCGGCGCTCAGAGGTCGAGAACGAA
>JASHRK010000026.1 GCA_030037405.1 Acidimicrobiales bacterium
CTCGGTGATCTCGACGACGGCATCGGCTATGTCGGGGATCTTCGCCTCCGTGGCGCCATGCGAGTAGCTCACCTCCGCCTCGATCCCCCGCGACTCGAGGTAACGCCGCGTGAGGCGCGGGTACTCCGTCGCCACCCGGCAGCCCGCCGGCAGGTCGTCCACCTTCTCCACGGCCGAGTCGGCGCCGACTGCGAGCACGAGCCGGATCGGCGAGCTCGTCGCCTTGGAGTAGCTGAGCTCACCGAGCGACACGACATCCGCCTCGGTCTCCTCCACCCAGTCGCGCCCCGTGATGCCGGCGTCGAAGAGGCCTGCCTCCACGTACTGGGGGATCTCCTGCGGGCGGAGGATGCGCACCTCGGCGACACGGGGGTCGTCGATCGTGGCGGCGTAGTCGACCTCCGAGGAGCGCTGCACGGGAAGATCGGCGGCCGCGAAGAGATCGAGCGTCGCTTTCTCGAGAGATCCCTTCGGCAGGACGAGACGGAGCATCGGACTAGGTTGCCTTGAGCCGGCTCCCTACTGCCAGACGGGACCCCACCTCCCTGAGCCTGCGCAGCAGGTTGACCATCTCGACGGCCGTCGCCACCGCCTCGTCGCCCTTGTTGCCGAGCGCCCCGCCCGAACGGTCGAGGGCTTGCTCCAGGGTCTCTGTCGTGAGCACGCCGAAGACGGTGGGAACTCCCGTCTCGAGCTGCACGCGCTGCAGTCCGGCGGCACACTGGCAGGCGACGAAGTCGTAGTGCGAGGTCTCACCCCGGATGACGGCGCCGAGGCAGACGACGGCGTCGACGGCGTGCTCGGCGGCAAGGCGCTTGGCCGCCAGGGGGAGCTCGAAGGCACCGGGCACGACGACGACGAGGCGGTCCTCCGGAGCGATCCCAAGGCGGTCGAGTGCCTCGTAGGCACCCTCGAGGAGGCGCCTCGTGACGTTCTCGTTGAACCGCGAGCAGCAGATGCCGAGACGGAGGCCGCTCCCGTCCTGCTCGCCGGCGATCTCCGCCTCGCCCAGCTGCGCGCCCGCGCGCTCAGGCAGCCTGTGCGTCGCCGGCATCTTCCGGTCGCACCTCAGTCGTTCGCCTCGATGCCGGCGATCTCCTCGACAGGGTCTGCGAGATCGTCCAGGTCGATCAGGTGACCCATCCGCTCTCGCTTGGTACGTAGGTAGCGCACGTTCTCGGGGTTCTCGGCCGTCTGGATAGGCACGCGCTCGACTATCTCGAGGCCGAACCCGGTGAGGCCGCCCTTCTTGGCGGGGTTGTTCGTGAGGATCCGCATCGTCGTGATACCGAGGTCGACGAGGATCTGGGCGCCGATCCCGTACTCCCGGCTATCGACCGGGAGCCCGAGCTCGACGTTGGCGTCGACAGTGTCCCGACCCTGCTCCTGCAACATGTAGGCGGCGAGCTTGTGCCCGAGCCCGATGCCTCTTCCCTCGTGGCCCCGCAGGTAGACGAAGACCCCGGCGCCCGCTCGCGAGATCGCCTCGAGTGCAGCCTCTACTTGCAGGCCGCAGTCGCAGCGCAGCGAGCCGAAGACGTCGCCCGTGAGGCATTCGGAGTGCACCCGCACGAGGACGTTCTCGGCGCCGGCGATCTCGCCGCAGGAGAGGGCGAAGTGGTGTTCTCCGTCGAGGAGCGACTTGTAGGCGTAGCCGGTGAAGTCGCCGAACTTGGTCGGGATGCGCGCCTGGGAGACCCGCTCGACCAGCTTCTCTCGCTGCCTCCGGTAGCGCACGAGGTCGGCGATCGTGATGATGGGAAGGCCGTGCTCGGCGGCAAGCTCCTCCAGCTCCGGCAGCCTCGCCATCGACTGCTTGTCCCTGCTCACGATCTCGCAGAGCACGCCGGCCGGGTAGCAGCCTGCCATCCGGGCGAGGTCGACTGTCGCCTCGGTGTGGCCTGCCCTCTTCAGCACGCCGCCGGTCCGGTAGCGGAGGGGGAAGATGTGGCCCGGGCGCGCGAGGTCGCCGGGCTTTGTGCCGGAGTCGACGAGCGAGAGGATCGTCGCGCTCCGGTCGGAGGCCGAGATGCCCGTGGTCGTCGCCGGGCGGTAGTCGACGGTGACGGTGAAGGCCGTGCGCTGCGACTCGGTGTTCTGGGAGACCATGAGGGGCAGTTCCAGCTCGTCGATGCGCTCGGGGGTGAGCGGGGCGCAGATGACGCCGGAGGTGTGGGCGAGAAAGAAGGCGATCGCCTGCGGTGTGGCGAACTCGGCCGCCATGACGAGGTCCCCCTCGTTCTCGCGCTCCTCGTCGTCGACGACGATGGCCATGCCACCGCGCCCGATGGCGGCGACCGCTTCCTCGATCGACGACAACGACATCTCCGCCCGAGCCTCCTTGTTCGTACGAGAGCCTACCTGGCCTGGAGAGCTTCGAGATCGACCCTGAGATCCTCGCCGAGGCGCTCGACCGAGACGATCCTGCCTCTCCACGCCTCGGCCATGGTTGGCGAGCCTTCCCCGGCGAACAAGGGCACTCCGTCCGATCCTCCGAGGAGGCAGGGAGCGAGGTAGAAGACGTAGCGGTTGACGAGCCCGAGGCGGTGCAGCTCACCGGCGACCCGCGAGCCGCCCTCGACGAGCAGCTGGAGCACGCCGCGGCGCCCGAGCTCGTCGAGCACGCCCCGCGGGTCGCCCGTGAGCTCCAGAGCCGGCTGCACCCGCGCACCTGCAGTTGCCTCTCCGAGCACCACTCGAAGCGGCTGGCGAGCTACGTCGACGAAACGCACGGTCAGCTCCGGGTCGTCGCGCCGCACCGTGCCCGCCCCGACGAGGACGGCGTCAGAGTCGGCCCGAAGCTCGTGGGCGTCACGGCGGGCCGTCTCGCCGGTGATCCAGCGGCTGGAGCCGTCCCGGGCCGCCAGCCGGCCGTCCATGGTGGCGGCCAGCTTCAGCACGACGAAGGGTCGGCCGCTGCGACGATGGGTCAGGTACGGTCTCAGCAGCTCCTCCACCGCGCCAGCGAGCACCCCCGAGGCCGTCTCGATCCCAGCGCCGGCGAGGGCGGCGAGGCCCGCCCCCGAGACGTTCGGGTCGGGGTCGAGGACGCCGCAGACGACGCGCCTTACCCCGGCGCCGGCGAGCGCCTCCGTACAGGGAGGGGTGCGCCCCCGGTGGGCACAGGGCTCGAGCGTGACGTAGGCGGTCCCTCCCTTCGCCCGAGCTCCCGCCATGGCGAGGGCGAGCACCTCGGCGTGCGCCCCGCCGGGGGGCTCTGTCGCTCCCCTTCCGAGGATCTCGCCCGAGGGGCCCACGACGACGCAGCCGACCCAGGGGTTCGGAGAGGCACGCCTTCTTGCCGCCCGGGAATCCTTGAGCGCCTCGGCCATAAGCTCCTCGTCGCGAAGAGTCGAGCTCATGCCGCTCCGTTGAGACAGCGAAGCGGCCGGCACAGATCGCACAACCGCAGTCCACTGCGACGGCGGGTCAATGGGGATGGCCGCCAGCGAGAAGATCGAGAGCGTGGGGGACGACGTCGAGCACCGCCCCCAGGCACTCGGTCGCTCCGGCGACCGAGCCGGGGACGTTGCAGATGAGAGCCTCGCCCCGGGTGCCGGCGACGCCCCGGGAGAGCCTCCCGAGAGGGCTCGCCAATCGCATCGCCTCCCCGAGCCCGGGGGCGTCTCGCTCGATCACCATCTTCGTGCCCTCCGGCGTCTCGTCCCGCGGGCCGAAGCCGGTCCCTCCCGTTGTCACGATGAGGCCGGCATACCCGACCGCCATGACCTCGAGAGCCGCCGCCACCTCCCTCGCCCCGTCGGTGATGACCCGGTGCTCCACGACCGTGTAGCCCTTCGCCGTCAGCAGCTCGGCAAGCCTTGCCCCGCTCGCGTCCTCCCGCGTGCCGGCGGCGACACCGTCGGAGACGGTGAGGACCTTCGCCTGGAGCTCCGGCTCAGCCACGGCGCTCTCCTGTCTCCAGGCCCACGCGAGCGCCCTCTCCCTCCCCGCCAGAGTCTCTCTCGGCCACGGCAGCCATGTGCTCGGCGAGGGCGGCGGAGGCGGCCGCGCCTATCGCCTGGGCGGCGCCGAGTGAGTCCCCGGAGCCGAAGACCGAGGAGCCGGCAACGAAGCAGCGGGCGCCGGCTCTCGCCATGGCGCAGGCGCTCTCGGTGTCGATGCCACCGTCTACCTGTACCGTGACCGGCAGCCCCCGGCGGTCGATCTCCGCTCTGGCAGCCTCCACCTTCGGCACCGTCTCCCAGATGAAGGCCTGCCCACCGAAGCCCGGGTGCACCGACATCACGACGAGATAGTCGACGAGCTCGAGGTACGGCCAGACGGTCTCGATCGGGGTCTCCGGGTTCACGACGACGCCGACGCCGAGCCCGAGGCTGCGCATCTTTGCGCACAGCTCAGGCGTGCCCCCCACCTCCACGTGAACCGAGCAGCCGTCGGCGCCCGCTTCCACGAATGCCTCCAGGTAGCGCAGCGGGTCCGAGATCATGAGATGACAGTCGAGCCAGAGGCTGGTGTGCCTTCGCAACGAGGCGACGACGGGCACGCCGAGCGAGATGTTGGGGACGAAGTGCCCGTCCATCACGTCGACGTGCAACCAGTCGGTGCTCGGGGCCACCCGGTCGATCTCGGCCGCGAGCACCCCGAAGTCCGCCGCGAGGATAGACGGAGCCACCCGCACCTCGGCAGCCTCGAGGAAGGGCAGCGCCAGGGCGCGATCGCTTCGCATCAAGAAACGCTACCGCCGCGACCAAGCTCCCCGTCTCCGAGACGCTCGCCTGGCGCCGGCCGGGCCCCTCGGAGCCACTCCGGGAAGGCTTGGGGGCGGCGACCTTCCGGCTGCACGACCTCGGGGACGAAGAAGCCCTCACCCGTCGCGACCCTCCCGCCCGTGATCGTGCCCGGCACGACGCCGTCTTGCTCCTCGCAGCCGGCGACGGAAGCCTCGCGTACTATCACCCTCGCCCCTCGCCAGGTCGTCCAGGCCCGCCCGATGCGGACGATCCGCTGCAGCTGCAGGGCCGGGAGCTCGAATGCGAGGTGGCGGTCCTCGTCGGTGATCTTGGCTGCATAGGTCGGCGCGCCCTCTTGCGGGGTGGGTACGCCCAGACCGGCGAGCCCGGCGCGGAGGCGCTCGACGAGGAGCCCCGTGCCGAGCTGCCCGAGACGCTCGGTCAGCTCCGCCGCCGTCTCCTGCGGGCCGATGGGCGTCGTGGTGCACCCGTAGATGCCGCCTGCGTCGAGGCCCGCTGCCACCTGCATGACGCAGGCACCCGTGACCTCGTCACCGGCGAGGATCGCCCGCTCGACCGGCGCCGCCCCTCGCCAACGGGGCAGAAGAGAGAAGTGAAGGTTCACCATGGGGAGCCGCTCGAGGACCTCGGCGGCGACGAGGCGGCCGAAGGCGACGACGACGCCGAGCTCGGCGCCCGATCGCACCACGTCCTCCACCTTCTCGCTCAGCGGGAGGCCGAGCTCGAGCGCCACCGCTTTCACCGGTCCCGGCGAGGAGGTCTCTTCCCGCCCGCGGCGGCGATCGGGCCCGGTGACGACGAGCTCGACCTCGTGTTGTGCGGCGGCGAGGGCACGCAGGCACTCGGCGGCCACGGCCGGGCTGCCAAGAAACACGATCCTGCTCACCCTCGCCCGGCTCCCCCTCCAGGTCCGCGGTCAGAGGCCGGGACGGTTGCTCCTCGCTCCGCTCGCCGGGACCTCCGGTCGCACTCCCCCCCTGAACGGCATCGACCGCAGCGTGCGCATCGCCTCCTTGCGCGTGTCGGCGTCGAGGCGCTCGAGGAGAAGGATGCCGTCCAAGTGGTCGAGCTCGTGCTGGAACACTCGGGCGAGGTACTCGTCGGCCTCGATCGAGACCTCGTTGCCGTCGAGGTCGGAGCCAGTGAGGTGGACCTCCTTGGGGCGGACGATGTTCCAGTGGAGGCCAGGGACCGAGAGGCAGCCCTCCTCGAACTCCCACTCGCCTCTCGCCTCCGAGATGACCGGGTTCACGAGCGCCTTCGCCCCCTCGCCGTCCCCGACGTCGTAGACGAAGAGGCGGCGCTCCACGCCGATCTGGGGAGCGGCCAGCCCTACCCCCGGCGCTGCGTACATGGTCTCGATCATGTCCTCGACGAGCCGGACGAGGCGCCCGTCGATCTCGTCGACCTCGGCCGCCCTCTGGCGCAGGACCGGGTCGCCGAAGAGGCGGATCGAGTACGAGGTCACCGGCGTCAGTGTACCGAGGGCGACCCGCCCTGGAAG
>JASHRK010000292.1 GCA_030037405.1 Acidimicrobiales bacterium
GACGTCGCAGCACTCATAGAAGGCGGCAAGCGCCGCCGCCGGGACCGATCCGGCGAAGTCGACCCACCCTTCGAGGTCTCGCTCGGCGACGAGCTTGCGGACGGCAAGGGCGTAGGCGGGGCAGCTCTCCCGCCCGACGAGGTGGAGGCGGGCGGCGGGATCGGCGATCCTCCGGTAAGCGTCGAAGGCCATGACAACCTCGTGATGGGCCTTGTGAGGGAGGAACTGGCCCACATAGAGCCAGTCGGCGCCCCCGCGAGAGCGCGCACTGGCCAGCCGGCGCCGCCGGCGCCGGTCGGCGGGGACGTCGAAGTTCGTGCGATCGATCATGAGCATCGAGGTCGCCGTGTTCTTGTAGCCCCAGGCCTCCAGTTCCTCGGTGTTGTACTCCGAGTCGCCGATGGCGAAGGGGACCTGCGACGCCAGGCGGGCAAGCTGGTCACGCCCGAGGCGGACCTCCTCTCCGAGGGCTGGCATCCAACGCTCGACGAGGGGAGCGGGCGTGATGTTGTGATAGTTGAGGAGCTTCGGCCCCGGGTGGGCGGCGAAGACCTCGGCCGCAGGGCTGCCGATCGAGGCCTGGTAGCAGAGCCACTGGCGGCCGCTTGCATCGTCGGTGAGATCGTCCAGCGGGCGCACCCGGTCGGCCATGCCGGGTCCGATGTTGAGGGCGTAGATCTCCGAGACGAAGCCGAGGGCGCGGAGAACCTGTTGTACCTCGAGGGTGTGGTGGCTCACGGCATCCCGCTCGACGATCGTCGGGATGACCTGGTCGATCTGGACCGGCTTGGTGCTCACCCCCCGCGCCGTGATCCACCCCGGCCGGCACCGAGAGCCCGCGCCGATCTCGAGAGGACGCGACGGCAGAGGCCGAAACCGCGCCGGAGCGCCCGTACGGGAAGCGGCCCTCGCCGGCGCCTGGCGAGCAGGGCGGCCTCAGCCTCGAGGGCGGCGGGATCGGCGCCGATCACCTCGAAGGCGGAGCGGAGCTCTTCTTCGTACCGGGGTGGCACCGCAGAGTCGCGTAGCTCGCCAGCCCTGCGGTAGATCGACGCCAGGAGGCCGGCGCTGGTCACGCCGGTGCCACCTCGACCCCCACGGGGAGATCGACTATCCCGGTCGAGGAGCCCTCGTGAGCGAAGACGAGCGTGGCCGCAGGCTCGAGACGGGCGTACACCGTGCCCCCACCGGGCTCCTCCACCCTCACGTTGACGGTGTAGGAACCGTCGAGCAACGGCAGCGATTTGAAGGCGAAACGCACCGTCGAGCGCCCGATCGGCACTCGGAAGGAGTCGCTGCTCGACCAGTCGAGGACGAGAGTGCCTTCACGCGAGAAGATGGAGCAGCCGAAGGCGGCCCGCTCGAGGGAGGCACCGAGCTCGAGCTCGATGACGACAGAAGCGCTCTCCCCCGGCAGCAGGCGACCGTCGCTGCCACCGGAGCTCTCGAGACGCGAGCCGGCGATCTTGACAGGGATCGTGCTCGGGCCCGTGCCGGCCTCGGTCTCGTCGCCGGCGAGAAGCTCGGGGCTCTCTTCCAGGTGGAGAAGGATGTCCCTGAATGCGCTGATCGCCTCGCCCGGCGGGTTGACGGCGACGAGCTCGCCGGCTTCGATCACGGCCACCTTGTTGCAGAGGTTGCGCATCGTGTCAGGCGCATGCGAGACGAACACGATCGTGCGCCCCTCCGCCTGGAACTCGTGTATCCGCCCGACGCATTTCTGCTGGAAGCGCTCGTCGCCGACGGCGAGCACCTCGTCGACGAGGAGCACGTCCGGGGCGACGCTGACGGCGACCGCGAACCCGAGCCGAACGTACATTCCCGACGAGTAGAAACGCACCTGGTTGTCGATGAACTCCTCGATCTCGGCGAAGTCGACGATCTCGTCGAACTTCTTCTCGATCTCCCGCCGTGACAGGCCGAGGAGCGAGGCGTTGAGGAAGACGTTCTCCCGGCCGGACAGCTCCGGCTGGAAGCCGGCCCCGAGCTCGAGCATGGCAGCGACGTGCCCGCGCACCCGGATCTCGCCCTTGGTCGGGGTGAGGATGCCGGCGATGCACTTGAGCAGCGTCGACTTGCCGCAGCCGTTGCGCCCGAGGATGCCGAGGGTGTCTCCCTGGGCGATGTCTATGTCGATGTCGTGGAGAGCCCAGAAGTCGTGATGGGGGATCCTGCCGGCGTGAAGGATGCGCTCTTTGAGGGAGGTGTACTTCTCGTGGTAGAGGCGGAAGCGTTTGGAGAGGTGACGGATCTCGACGGCCGAGGCCACGGCGCTCAGAGCTCCTCGGCGAAGTTGCCTTCGACTCGCATGAAGACGCGAATGGCGAAGTAGAAGAGCACGAGGCTGGCAACGAGCACGATCCCGAGCAGCTCGAAGAAGAAACCGCCCGCGTAGTTGGCGATGAACCCGGATGCCCCTGTCACGGAGCCGTATATGCAGCGCTGGAAGGCGAGGACCATGACGGTGAGTGGGTTGCAGAGGTAGAGCCACACGAGACCGTGATGGGTGAGCTTCACCCAGAGGCTGTCGAAGGCGTAGACGATCGGCTCGGCGAAGAAGAGGGCGACGAGGACGACCTGGATGAGGTGCTCGATGTCACGCATGTAGACGTTGAGCGCCCCGAGCATGAGGGCGAGGGCGCTCGAGAACACGATGTCGCACAGGACGGCGAAGAGGAGGAGCGGCAAGTACTTCCAGTCGGGCATCACCTTGAACCCGATGAGGAAGAGCACGAGGATGCAGCTCTGGAAGAAGAAGAAGCACGTCGCTACCCCCACCTGGGCGAGCGGCAGTATCTCCCGGGGAAATGCCACCTTCTTCACGAGGCCGGCGTGGGCCACGATCGTGCCCGAGGCGCTCAGCATCGCCGTGTTGAAGAGGTTCCAGGGCAACAGGCCACAGAAGAGGTAGACGGCAAAGTCGGGCACGCCGTTGGGCACGATGAAACGGAAGACGATGTAGTAGATGAGGAGAACCATCGCCGGGTTGAGGAAGGACCAGAGGAACCCGAGGAAGCTGCTCTTGTAGCGGACCTTCAGCTCCTTTCGGATGAGGAAGATGAGCAGCTCGCGAGCGCCCCAGATGTCTCTCAGCCGCTGAGCCGTCGAGACCTTGGCGGCGACGACGCGTTGGGGAAGCTCGGCCGGGCGGCGCCCGAGAGCAGAGAAAGGGTCGAGACCAGCACGCTGGCCGGGCTCGACAGGCTGGTCCGCCTGCTGCACCTGAGCCATCGAAGTCTGTCCTCCCAAGGACCGCGCGCGACCGCCGCGGCGGCGGATCGTCTCGGAGATTCTAGTTGTGAGCCGTCCACCACCTCGGTCACGCACGAGGCTGCGCCTAGTGTGGGGCAGAACAGGAGAGACGATCAAAGGAGCACGAGTGGCCTCCGTCCCCCGCGGCGCCTTGCGACGGATCAAGGAGAGCGTCACCCACGCCGACGTCAGGCGACGGCTGGAGGCGATCGAGGCCCAGCTGGCCGAGCTCACCCACATCGCGTCTGTGCAGGTGGAGGTGACCAACGAGAGCACCGAGCTCCTCGGCCGACTCCTCAGGTCTGCGACCGACCGGATCGACGAGCTCGAGGAGCGGGTCTCGGGCGGCAGATGAGAAAAGGGCCGGTCGTCTGCGACCTGAGCGCCATCCAGAGCCCGGACCATCGCGGCCGGGGCGTTGCGAGGTGGTCGGAAGAGCTGGCGGCTGCCCTCGAGCGGACCCGCCCCGACCTCGTCGCCGCCTACCTGCTCGATCCCAGCTGGCCACCGCCCGACGAGGGCGACCATCTTGTGAGCGAGGAGAAGCTCGTCCATCAAGGCACGGC
>JASHRK010000293.1 GCA_030037405.1 Acidimicrobiales bacterium
GCTCACGGTGAGAATCAGATGACCGATGCGGGCGCTTACGTTGTAGGTCTTCGGGGACGTGTAGTGCTCGACTGCCCCGCCGAAGACCACCCTGGCGCCGGTGCTCGCCGTCCCAGCGAGGTCGAAGAGGAACTTGTGCTTAGAAGACGCCACCGGGCTGTTGCAGACGACGGCGGCCGAGGTGAGGGTGCCGCTCACGACACCGCCCAAGGTGAGGCTGGTACCGCCGGATGCCGCTTCGGCGACGGGGCCAGCAGCCAGCGCCGAGACGGCCACGACCGCGGCAACCACGCAAGCACGCAGGCAGTTGGTTCGAACAAGAGCCACTTGTCAACCTCCTCTTGAGTCCCGCTCGCAACGATGATAGATCCCAGCGAGCGCACCCCGAGACGGTTCCCTCGCGGAACCGACTGCGGCGAGACGTCAGCGCCGCTTGTCATGGCGACGAGCGTCCTTCGTCCGCTGCTTCCACAGCCGCTGCGCCTCTCGCCGGGCGAGCGGATCGGCGCGGCGTCTCTCGGCGGCCGCCTCACGGATCAGCTTGCGGTAGCTCGCCAACCGCTCAGCCGCGAGCTCGCCCGTCGCCACCGCAGCGGTGACCGCGCACCCGGGCTCGCCACCATGGCCGCAGTCCCGGAAACGGCAGGAGCTCGCGTACCCGTCGACGTCCGGGAACACCTCGCCGATACCGGCCGCGGACCTGAGCCCGAGGCTGCGCAGCCCCGGCGTGTCGATGATCACCCCGCCCGCCGGTAGGACGAGCAACTGGCGGGAGCTCGTGGTGTGCCGTCCCCGGCGGTCGTCGGTTCGCACCGCGCCGGTCCTCTGACGGCGCTCACCTATCAGGGCGTTAGTGAGCGTCGACTTGCCGGCGCCCGACGGTCCGAGCAGGACTGCGGTTCGACCTGGTGCCAGGAGGGCGGCCAGCTCGTCGATCCCCGCGCCGGTCTCGGTACTCGTGGCGACGACGTCCGTCCCGACCAGCCGGGAAGAAAGCTCGTCGGCGAGCCGTTCGTCACCGAGGTCGGTCTTGGTGAGCACCACGACCGGGCGGGCCCCGCTCTCCCAAGCGAGGGCGAGCTCGCGCTCGACTCGGCGGGCGTTGGGACGATCGGCCGGAATGGTGACGAGCACGAGGTCGATGTTGCTGGCGAGCACCTGCGCCTTACCACCGACGGGATCCTGGCGCTCGAGGCTCGACCACCGCTCCAGGATCGCCTCCAACCGGTCGGCGTTGGCGACAACCCAGTCGCCGACCACGACAGGAGCGCTGACGGGAAGGAGCTGCTCCACCCCGGAACGCTCGACGATGGCGAACGATGAGCGTTCGACGCGGGTGACTCTGCCCGGGCCAGCCGTGGCGCTGGCGGGATGCGACGAATAGAGGACGGCGACGCGGTCGGACCAGCCGTAGGCGGTCAAGGCGTCGAAGGACGAAGTGGTGTTCATCTCTCGGGAGGGCTCCTTTGCAGGACCGCCCGCCTCGAGGCAAGTCAGCTCAATTCAGCTCGAATCAGCTGGCGAAAGGCAGGCGGGAGCGGTGCGGCCGCGACGGACCGCTGGTCGACGAGACTCTGCATCGCGGGCATCCTCCCTTCTCTCGGCTCGGTTGACGTCACGAAAACTAGACCTGCGGCATGTCGCGGTCCAGCCTGCCGTGCCGGTGCCGTTGGACCTGGCGGCATGAAGCCATACGGCACAGCCCGTGGTGAGCGCAATGAGAGCACAGTCAGAGCACGTCCAGTGCATCTAGGTCAGAGCGGACGAAACGGGCGAAGTCGACGGGTCTCGGGTGGCCGCTCGCGGCTGACACCTCGCCACCGAGTTGGTCGAGCAGCTCGGCGAGATAGCGCGCCGCTCTCAGCAACGAGCGCTCGTCGCGCCCGGCCACGGCTGCGTCGAAGCCGGCGGGCATATCCGCCTCCGGAGCGTCGGACAGCGCCCGAGCCGGATAGCGGCTCTCGGGTATCCCCTGGAGCGTTACCCAGAGCCGTTCGACGTAGCGACGACCCTCCTCCAGCTCATGTAACGCCTCCCAAAGTGACGAACGCCTCAGGTACTTGCCGGTGTCCAACAGCGCCGTCCAGGCGAGGTACTCCCACGTGCGCAGCTCATCTCCTTTGGGGGCGACCGCTTCGGTGCCAACGTAGCGAATCTTTGAGTCGGGGTCATAGAGAGTCACGCCATAGGGGAAGGTGGGTCCAGCGCTGTCAGCTGCTGATTCAGCGACGAAGAGGTCGATTTGAGTCCGGTCGGAGTAGAGGGCGAAGACTCGGCGGTGTCGATACGGCTGACCAAAGTCGTGGTCGTAACAATCCACGAGCTCGCCCACTTCCCCCACCGCGGCGAAGATCCGCGGCAGTGTCTCGTCGAAGCGCCCGGGGCGCACTCCCATCGCCAGGTCGAGATCGGAGAGCCTGTCGGCGTTGCCGCGAGCAAGCGAGCACCCGATCATGAGCCAGTGGACGGCATCCTCTTGCTGGCACCAGCGCAGCAGCCGGTCCATGAGCCGGCGTTGGGGCGCGAGCTTTGCCGGCAGCTCGCTCAACCAGGTCTGCGGGTCTGGCATCCCCCATATTCTCGTTTCTGACACCGACGGGCCGCCGGTGCGGCGAGCTGAGGTCTGGTGGGCGGAACGACCGCCCGGCCAGCGTCATCCCGTCCTTCTGCTCTCCTGGACGCCCATCGCACCCTGGCGGATGGGCTCCCCCTCCCCTGTACGACCGTGTAGCCGGACGGTGATGGCGAGCTCCACCGTAAGGGCGAGCCTGGACGTCGGCATGCCCGGCGTGAGATTGCCTCGCCTCTTGGATCATGGGCGTGCGACTACTCCGCGGCCACCGTCTCACGCGTCACGGACGAACGTCCTGCCTTCCGTCGGGCTCGACGCGTTCAACCGTTCCCACGCGGTCGATGGTCCGATCGAACGACACGACCTTGTTGACCCCGGTGCTCTCGGCGCACGCCACGAGGTACGCCTCGGCGAAGTCGAGCCTGTCGACCTCGTAGATCTCGAGTGCACGCAACATGAGGGCTGCGTCAACGCTGATCACCGAGTCCAACGCGAGGAGAGACCGGACGACCTCGGCAACTTGGGTCCGAGGCGTCTCATAGAACGACTCCAGAACATAGACGGTTTCGGCCACCACCAGGTCGGTCAGCAACAGCTCGGTACCGGAACGAAGGTACGCCGTAGCCCGCGCCGCCATCTCGGGCGGGTCGCCGGTCAGATGTCGGACGAGGACGTTCGTATCGACGAACGCGCTCATCGGCGCTTGGCGACCCTTGCCGCTCTGGTCGCGCGGATGATCTCGTCCCAGGCAGCGTTACGCCTCGCCG
Source organism: Acidimicrobiales bacterium (assembly GCA_030037405.1). Taxonomy (GTDB): domain Bacteria; phylum Actinomycetota; class Acidimicrobiia; order Acidimicrobiales; family Bog-793; genus JOPF099. Next base: position 3,340 of record JASHRK010000293.1, read on the forward strand.
CGGGAACTGGGATCGTGCCAGCAAGATCGAGGAAGTCCGGCGTGCGGGCGAGGATGGCGCGGTGGCCCTCGACCCGAAACACCACCTCGTCTCCCTCACTGATCCCCAGTGCCTCGCGCACCGCCTTCGGCACGGTCACCTGGCCCTTCGACGTCACCCTCGCCGCAGCGTCCATCACTCCTTCTCCTTACTCATGTCTAATAGTAAGGATACTCACGGCGACAACCACGCGGCGACCTAAGCGCCCTCAGCCTGTACGCGAAGCGCAACACTTCGCGCGAATGGGTCACTCCGTTACCCAACCCAGCAGGGAAGGAGCAGTCACCAATCCAGGGGGGATTCGTACTCCCACGCTTTGGTCACATCCACGCTGACCAAGGGTCCAGAACATGAATAAGTCGGAAAGGCATAACAGGACCTCGCAATCCGCAACGTCCATGGAGAGCTTGAGCTGTCTAGCCCGCCAGCGTAGAAGGCGGACCCGGACGGCGCGGTACAGTCGTAATCGAGCTCCACCCCGTTGACACGACCGGCCGCCGTTCCCCAGAGTTCAGAGCATCGGTCTCCGTTGCTTAGTGCCACGCCGGGGAGGTATTCCCCGTCGACCGGCGTGTAGTAGCCGGGTGACGCGAGTGGGGCGACGAGAGTCATCATGACCGCCTCGGTGGACCATGCGATGTCACAGGCGACCTGCGAGGCGGCTCGGCTCGGGTTTGGCCAGCATTCGTAATATCTCTTGCCGGCACTGGACACGCAGAAGTAGACGTGTCCGTTGCCCGCTGTGCATCTGCCGCTGACAGTGCTTGTCACGGTGACACCGGGCTTCACGGTGCCTGACGAAGTCCACGGGTCGTAGGTCAAGACCACCGTCACCGCCCGAGCGATGGTCGTGGTGATCGTCGTAGTCGAGCTGATACTGGTCGTGGTGGTGCTCGCCGGAGCAGTTGTCGTAGCCGTTGACGGACCAGTTGTCGTGGCTGACGACCTGATCGCGCTCGTGCAACCGGCCAGACAGGCGGCAGCCAGGACCAAGGCCATACATGCGCCGCCAGTGAGCTCTCGTCGCTGCGTCATCTTGACCTCCCACTTCTCAGACGCAGGCCAACACGCTCGTCTTGCGATTACCGAGAAGTTGGGGCAGATTGCGGACCTGTCTCGTGCGAGATCAGGCGTACCGGCGGCGGAGCCACCAGTAGGTGAGCCCGCATAGCGCCAGCGCAGCGGCCAGGAAGATCCCTGTCTCGGCCCACTGGAACGGCCAGAAGCGACTCGCCGGCTGATAAGTGAGGACGGTGTGGAACGTCGCGGAGAGCGTGGTGACGCACGTCTGGAACTGCCCTCTTGACGGCGGCGCTGGGCTGCCGCCAGCAGCCATCTGCCTTGCGACCGGACCAAAGGTGGGACATGCGTGGATCAGGTACTGGCTCGTGGGCTCCTGGCCCGCCTTGTCAACCACCGCAGTCGAGTACACCCATCCGTTCGGGACGCTCATCGGGGGACCGGTGAGCGCGACCTCGCCAGCTGCTGGTGTAGAGGAGCTGATGGCGGCGCCAAGAGCCATCAGGTGCCCCTGAGATCCCCCGACAAGAAAACCGGGACCATGGCCGGAAGAAAGCGGGAGTGACTCGCGCACGGGCGAGGCGAGCTTCGGGCGTACCAAATAGGTGACCATGAGGCGCGCGGCAGCGAACCCGCCGCCCGTGACGGCCATCGCCGCGATCGTCCGGCGGAGCAGCACGCCTGCCGTCGCCCCGAGTGCGAAGGCGAAGGCCGCATAGCCGATCGGCGCGATACCGTTGAAGCCGAAGTTCGCGACGCCGAAGCGGTCCTTGTTCACTGCGTTGAGCGGGCTCGCCCACCAGTCGGCCATCCAGGTGCACAGTCCGCCGATCGCCATGGCGACGATGCCGACGAGCCCGAGCTTCACCGTCAGCCAGCGCCTTCTCGTGATGCTCTGGGTCCACGCAAGGCGGAACGTGCCGGTCTCGAGCTCCCGGGCGATGAGGGGTGCGCCGAAGAACAGCCCGACAAGGGCGGGCGTGATGGCCACGATGAACGGCAAGGCGCTCTGGAGCGACTTGTCGACGTTGAGCACCGGGTTCGTTGCCGTGGCGCAGTCCCTCGCCGGCTTGCAGGTGGACTCGAAGGCGTCGTAGACGTGCGCCAGGTGCGGGCCGGTGACCGCGAGCACGATCGCGAACACAACGAGCAGACCGAAGGCAACGATCGCCTCGGTGCGGAACTGACGAAGCGCAACCCGGATCACGAGCGGACCTCCAGCTTGTGCTCTTCGACGGCGCGGGCCATGTAGGCGAGAACCAGGTCCTCGAGGTCGAGCCGTTCCACAGACCAGGAGGGATCGAGAATGGGTCCATCGGCTCGCACGACGAGGGTGCTCTGTTTGTCGGTGTGGCTCTCGGCGATGACCGCCTGATCGCCCGGCAAGGTGTCGCGCTCGTGCCGTGGGCCCGTCAAACGGTGATGGGTCGCGAGCAGCTCGTCGATCTCACCTGCGATGCGGACCCTGGAGTCGACGAGAACGACCAGGTAGTCACAGACCCGCTCGAGGTCAGCGACAAGGTGTGAGGACAGGATGACGTTCGCCCCGTGCTCTGCAACGACCTACATCAGCCCCTGGAGGAACTCGCGCCGGGCCAGCGGATCGAGGCTCGCGACCGGTTCGTCGAGGACCAGCAGCTCCGGCCGTTTCGCCACCGCCAGGGTGAGCGCGAGCTGGGCTCGCTGACCGCCCGAGAGCCTGCCCGCCTTCTGGCCGGCGTCGAGCCCGAGGCGGGCGATCCGTTGCTCGGCGAGCGCTTCGTCCCAACTCGGGTTCATCCGGGCGCCGAAACGCAGGTGGTCACGGATCGAGAGTCCTGCGTAGGTCGGGGTGTCCTGGGCGACGTAGCCGACGCGGGCCATTTCGCTCGTGCTCGCGCCTGGCCGCCCACCCAGAACAGCGATCGATCCAGCGTCTGGACCGAGGAGGCCGACCGAGAGCTGAAGAAACGTGCTCTTGCCCGCACCATTGGGTCCGACGAGGCCGACCACCTTGCCGGCGGGAATGGCGAGCGTGCACTCAGAGAGCGCCCACTTGTGTCCGTAGCGCTTGCCGAGGCCGCTCGCCTCCAAGACGGCCGTCACGCTACGCCTTCCTCGGAGGTGGACCAAAGGAGGTCGCGAAAGAGCGCCTCGATGCTCTCGTCGTCGAGCCCGGCGCGCCGCGCCTTTGACAGCCAGCGCTTCAGGTCCTGGCGGAGTGGCCCATGCACCGCGAGCGAGTCGTCGGTGAGCGTCCTGATGACAAAGGTGCCGATGCCGGGTCGAGCGGCAACCAGGCCGAGGTGCTCCAGCTCTTTGTACGCCTTCAGGACGGTGTTCGGGTTGATGGCGAGCGCCGCCACCACCTCCTTCACAGTCGGGAGCTGTTCGTCGACGTCGAGGAGCCCCAGCCGCAGGGCGTGGCGGACCTGCTGGACGACTTGCTGGTAGGGGGCGACTCCCGAACGCGTGTCCAGATGAAACTCGATCATCCTTAGCTCCATTCATCTAGGATCCTAGGTATCTTAGGGATAACACCTCTCATAGGTCAAGGCGCGGACCCGCAGCCCGCCGTGCCAGTTCAGCGAGCGGTGCGTACCTGGTTGTGTCAGTCCCTCTGCTGTTTCTCTGCCGGGCCCGGCCTGCGGAACCGAGAGTTCAGCCCTCTGTTGCCGGCCGACGTCGGATCTTCGTGACGGATCACAGCGAGCCGTCGGTGTCTTTCGTATGCCAAAACGCGCCGTTCGGAGCCGGAAGAGATACCAGCAGGTCCTCGCCGTATTCGAGCCTGTCTCATCTACCGGCAGCCCCGCCGAGGACATGCACGAGGGCTACTTGACATCACTGCCTCATCAGCTCATCATCTGCTTCATTGGCGATGTGGGCTTCGCCTGGGTTGTCGTGCAGAGCAGCCAAGAGGAACTGTATGGAGTACACCGTTACTAGTCACGGAAACCTGAGAACTGCTCACTCCTGTCTGCTGAGTCGATTGCATGTGGCGTCATCTGAGGAAGGATGTCTACGGAGAAGAGGGCGCTGTCGCTCCCGGTTTTCAATTACGGTTCCTATTCTCGCCTTCTGTTGTATCCCCCTGCTAGGACAGTCGGTGTCGACCGCAGTGCCTGCCAGGGTCATCCTCCGCGGCAATGGTGTGCAGAGCGCGCGATTCGGTCAGAGCATGCGACTCGTCATCTCGGAGCTCACCAAAGTGCTCGCAACACCGATAAAACCGAAGACTGGTTCTCCTATAAGGCAGCCCGGCGACTGTAACATCGATGCCTACATGACCTGGAAGCCCATCGTCGCCTACTTCTTGCATGGACGTTTCGTCGGCTACAGCACCACCTCGGTCAACCGGACGGTCGAGAAGAAGGAAGTCACCGCGACAGGGCTTCGTGTCGACGACTCTCTCGCTCAAGCTGAGCAGATCTACGGACGTGCGCTTACGACCTCTGATGCACAGGATGGCAGCTGGTTCGCGACTACTCCACAGGGGACTCTCGACGGCTTCCTGACCGGGACGCCCAGCCAAGACCGGACTGAGCCGCACATCTGGACGATTGAGGCTGGCTCCGTCGGCTGTCCTGCTCTATCACCTTAGGTTCGTCAGAGTTCAGCACTCCTCATAG
>JASHRK010000294.1 GCA_030037405.1 Acidimicrobiales bacterium
CATCGCCGACCATCGGATCATCTCGAGGTCGAGCGCCCTGTCCAGCCGCCACCAGATGAGCTCGAGGATCTCGGCGAAGTTGGCGGGTGCCCGGGGCGGCGCCGGCATCCCCCGTGCCAGCGTCGAGTAGAGGTGGTGGTGCCCGCAGACAAGACCCGGCGTCGTCGCAGTCATGGGCTCTGACGTTACAAGTCCGGCCTTCTCGACGACAGAGCCCTTCGGCCCTAGGCGGGACGAGGCTCTTGCGCCATATTCAGCCACATGGAGCGAGTTCTCGCCTACGCGAGGCCAACGACCGTGGAAGCCGCTCTCGCCCTCCTCGAGCGCCCGCGCGCCATCGCCGTCGGCGGTGGGACGAGCGTCGTAGCCGACCTGCTCGGCGGCTCGAGCCGCCAGCAGCACGAGATCGTCGACCTGCAGGCGCTCGGACTCGATCGGATCGAGCGAAGGGGCGGAGGCGGGCTCGACATCGGGGCGACGGTCACCCTGCAGCAGCTGGTGGACTCGGGTGACGTGCCGGCGGTGATCCGCGAGGCGGCGCGGCGCGAGCGACCGAGCACGTTGCGGAACCAGGCGACCCTTGGTGGGATCGTGGCGACCGGCGAGCCCGACAGCGAGCTGATTGCCGCCCTCCTCGCCCACGACGCTGCCGTCACGATCGCGACGAAAGGCGTCACGCCGGGTCACCTCCGCCACGCCTTGGTGAAGGTGCTGGACGAGATGCTGCCTCTCACCGGAGCCCACCTCGTCACGACCGTCTCGATCGACACGAGGGGCAAGAGCGCCGCCTTCCGTACGGGACGCACGGAGGCCGACCGGCCCATCGTCGCCGCCGTCGCCCGCGTGACGCCGGAGGGCACGAGCCGGCTCGCCCTCTGCGGCGTCGGTGACCGTCCTGTTCTCATAGGCGGCCTCGAAGAAGTGACCGAGCTCGAGCCGCCAGGTGACTTCCGCGGCTCGCCCGACTACCGCCGGGCGCTCGCGGCCGTGCTTGCCCGTCGCGCCTTGCAGGAGGTGTCGTGATGGAGATCTCGATCGACCTGAACGGCGCCGGGCGAAAGGTCGAGGTAGGCCTCGACGAGTCGCTCCTTCGCCTCCTTCGCCGGCTCGGCTGCCTGAGCGTCCGGTACGGCTCCTCGACGGGCGAGACCGGTGCTGCCGCCGTCCTCGTCGACGGAGACCTCGTCTCCGCGGAGGTCATGCTGGCGGTGCAAGCAGACGGGCACCGCGTCGAGACGCTCGAGTCCCTCGACCCCGGCACGGCCGAGCTGCACCCGATCCAGCAGGCGTTCGTCGAGACCGGCGCCCTCCAGGGCGGCTACTCGGCCGGAGCCATGGTGCTCGCCACGAAGGCTCTCCTCGAACGCCGGCCCGACCCGAGCGACGAGGAGATCCGCGACGCTCTCTCGGGCATCCTCGATCGCGAGACGGGGTACGTGAAGGTCCTCGAAGCCGTCCGGCGCGCCGCCGCCCTGCTGCACGGCGAGAAACCCCCACCGCTCGCTCCTCTCGTCCTCGAGCCGCTCACGACCTCACCCACGACACGAAGAGGCGATCTCGACGGAGAGGAGAGCGTCTCTCCGGCAGCCCCGCGGCTCGTCCCCTCGGTCGACGTGCCCCCGATGGCTGTCGTCGGCAAGCCGGAGAGGAAGGTGGACGCCCTCAGGATGGTGAAGGGTCACGAGGCTTTCGCCGACGACGTCGAGCTCCGCGGCCTCCTGCACGCGAAGATCCTGAGGAGCCCTTACGCCCATGCCCGTATCCGCTCGATCGACGACTCGGCGGCCCGGGCCCTGCCTGGCGTCCACGCCGTCCTGCACTACGGCAACACGGCCAGGGTGAAGTATGCCTCCGGCGGCCAGAGCTGGCCCAACCCTAAGCCCTACGACCAGGTGAGCTTCGACGACAAGGTCCGCCACGTGGGGGATCGCGTCGCCGCCGTCGCCGCCGAGTCGCCTGAGATCGCCGAGGAGGCCTGTCGCCTCCTCAAGGTGACCTACGACGTGCTGCCGCCCGTGCTGAGCGCCAAGGAGGCGATCGCTCCCGGCGCACCCGTCGTCCACGACGAGCCCGACACGGAGGGCATCTACGACGCCTCCCGCAATCTGAGCCACCACATCGAGGGCCAGACCGTCCCCGACGACGAGCTGGCCGAGGCCTTCGCGCGAGCAGACCGCATCTTCGAGGAGACCTTCTCCGTCCAGGCGGTCCAGCACTGCCCGATCGAGCCACACGTCGCCGTCGGGTGGCTCGACGGGGACGAGCGCCTCGTCATCCGCACGTCGAACCAGGTCCCGTTCCACACCCGGCGGATGCTGTCACCGCTCCTCGCCCTCCCCGTCAAGAGCATCCGGGTGATCAAGCCGAGGATCGGCGGCGGTTTCGGATCGAAACAGGAGATGGTCATCGAGGACGTCGTCGGCCACCTCGTCCTCGCCACGGGCCGGCCGGTCCGTCTCGAGCTCACCCGCGAGGAGGAATTCGTCTCCACCCGCCGCCGCCACTCCCAGACGCTCACCTTCCGCACAGGGGTGTCTTCGGACGGCAAGCTCGTGGCGCAGGACTTGAGCGTGCTGGCTGACACCGGCGCCTACGGCACGCACGGTTTCACGGTCCAGTCGCTCACCGGCCAGCGCGGCCTCTCCCAGTACAACTGCCCAGCCAAGCGGTTTCGCTGCGACGTCGCCTATACGAACCGCCCGGTCGCCGGCGCCTTCCGTGGCTACGGCGCTCCGCAGGCTCTCTTCGCCCTCGAGTCGCATCTCGACGACATCGCCCGGCAGCTCGGGATCGATCCGGTCGAGCTCCGCAGGAGGAACTGGGTTCGCTCCGGCGACCCTCTCGACATCGTGCCGCGCCTTGGAGAACGCGGGGCGGTCGAGGAGGTGCGGCCGGAGGACATCCCCCGAATCGGCAGCTGTGGCCTCGCCGAGTGCGTCGCCCAGGGGCTCGTGGCGATCGGATGGGAGCGGCGGGGCGACCCGTCTTGGTCCCGGCCGCCCGGCCGCCCGAGCATCCGCCGGGGGATCGGGATGGGCCTCGCCATGCAGGGGTCGGGCATCCCGCTCGTCGACATGGGCGCCGCCTCGATCAAGATGAACGACGACGGCTCGTTCAACCTGCTGGCCGGTGCCGCCGACATCGGCACCGGCGCCGACACCGCCCTCGCCCAGATCGCCGCCGAGGTCCTCGGCGTCACCCCGGCTGACATCGTCGTCTACTCGGGGGACACCGACGTGACCCCCTTCGACGTCGGCGCCTACGCCTCGAGCACCACCTATGTCTCGGGCATGGCCGTGAAGAAGGCGGCGGAGGCCGCCCGCGAGCGCATCGTCGCACGGGCCGCCAGGCTCCTCGGGGTCGAGGATGCCTGCGAGATCCACCTACGCGACCATCACGCCGTCGGGGCGGACGGGCGGTCCATCAGCCTCGAGAAGATCGCCCTCAACGCCCTCCACACAGAGGACCAGGAGCAGATCATCGGCACCGCCTCGCACGTCTCGCCCGACTCCCCGGCGCCCTTTGCGGCCCAGTTCGCCGAGGTGGAGGTGGACGTCGAGACGGGCCAGGTCACCGTGGAGAAGGTCGTGACGGCCGTCGACTGCGGCGTCGCCGTCAACCCGCTCGGCGCCAGCGGGCAGGTGGAAGGGGCCGTGGCGCAGGCCCTCGGCTACGCCCTCACAGAGGAGCTCGTGCTCGACGACCATGGACGGCCGCTCAACGCCCGTTTCGGCCCCTACTGGATCCTCCGCTCCGACGACGCGCCGCCACAGGAGGTCATCCTCGTCGAGACGATGGAGCCGAGCGGCCCCTTCGGGGCGAAGTCGGTCGGCGAGGTGGCCATCGACTCGGTCGCTCCAGCCGTCCGCAACGCCGTTCTCGACGCCACGGGCGTCGCCATCGACGAGCTGCCGCTCACGCCCGAGCGCGTTTGGCGGGCACTTCAGACCTCGTCAGCCGGAGATGCAGATGTGTGACTTTCGACCCTGTCCCGCAAAAAGGAACCGGCTGATACTGCGTAGACCGGGCTCGTGCCCCTGCACCCGAAGGGAGCTGTCATGGCCGAGATGAGAGACGAGAAGCCTGAGAGATCGCCCCGACGGTCAGATCGCTCCCGCATGTCCGCCGTCCACGGCCGCGTCGTGCCCATCGTCGAGGGCGCGACGGAGAGCGCAGAGGGTTACGGCGCCGGTCAGCTCGAGCAACGCGGCATCGAGCTGATCCCCGAGAGCAACCGCAACATGAGGCCCTCCGGGCTCTTCTGGCTGTGGTCGGGTGCGATCTGGAACGTCGAGTTCCTCGTCTACGGAGCTCTCATCGTCTCCTTCGGCCTCTCCTTCTACCAGGCGGTCGCCGCCATCCTCATCGGCAACATCTTCTACGTCCTTCTCGGCTACGCGAGCCTTGCCGGGCCTGAGACCGGCACGACGGCGTTCATGGTGAGCCGGGCGCCCTTCGGGAGAAACGGCAACCGCGTGCCCTCGCTCTTCAACTGGATCACCCAGGTCGGCTTCGAGATCGAGGGAATCGTCATCGTCGTCCTGATCGTGCTCGGCATGTTCGCGAGGGAGGGCGCATCCGTCGCGACCTGGGGCAAGGCGCTCATCATCGTCGCCGCCGTGATCGTCCAGTTCGTCATGCCCTTCCTCGGTCACGCCACCATCAAGACGGTCCTTCGCTACCTCTCCTACGTCTTCATCGTCCTCTTCGCCATCATGGCGATCCTCGTCATCCCGAAGGCGCACCTGAGCGCCTTGCACGGGGCGCACACGACCTGGTGGCTGTGGACAACCGGGCTGGTGCTCATCGTCTCGGCAGGCGGCCTCGGCTGGACCGAGAACGCCGCCGACTACTCCCGCTACCTGCCGCGGGAGACCTCGAAGGCGAAGACGTTCTGGGCGGCCACGCTCGGAGGAGCGATCCCTTCGGTCCTCCTCGAGCTGCTCGGCGCCACCGCCTTTCTCATCAGCAAGAACTTCGCCAGCTTCGGGACGCAGTCGCACGTGATGACAGGCCTGCCGGGAGCCTTCGGCTTCGCCAGCTGGTTCTTCTGGCCCTTCATGATCCTCGCGCTCCCCCAGCTGTTCTCGATCAACACCATCGACATGTACTCCTCCGGGGTCACCCTGCAGGCGATCGGGCTGAAGGTGAAGAGGTGGACATGCGTCCTCATCGACACCGTGGTGAGCGGTGCCGTCACGGCCCTCGTGATCTTCAGGGGCAACTTCTACACCGACCTGTCCGGCTTCCTCGACTACATCGTGGTCTGGCTCGGAGCCTGGTTCGGCGTCTTCGCCGTCGACTACCTGCTGCGCCGGGGACGGTACGACCGGAGGTCTCTCGCCGCCCAGCGGGGAGGGATCTACTGGCGCAACGGAGGTCTCAACTGGAAGGCGCTTCTCGCCCTCTTCGCCGGCATGTTCGCCGCAATGATGTGGATCGACGCCGCCTTCTACGTCCCCTCCTACTCCTCACCGCTCTCCAACGCGACCCACGGTGCCGACTTGAGCTGGATCTTCGGGATGCTCGTGGCAGCCGCCATCTACTTCGTCCTCTCCTACGGATCCGTGAGGCGCGAGAGCAGGGAGACGGCTGAGACGCCCGACACGGCTGAGAGGCACGAGACGCCCGAGGCGCTCGAGACGGCCGACGCGAGCCCGATGAAGGCTCCGGACCGAGGACGCGATGTCGAGGCGTAGAGGCGGCCCGGAGCTCCTGGCGGTCGCGAGAGGCGACGCTCCTGCCGACCTGCTGTTGAAGGGCGCGAGGGTCTTCTCGCCTGCAACCCGTGAGTGGATCGAGACCGACCTCGCCGTCCATGGCAGCCAGATCGCCGGCTTCGGGCCCCGCGATGCCCGCCAGGTCCTGGAGCTCTCCGGTGCTTTTCTCACTCCCGGGTTCATCGACGCCCACATGCACTTGGAGTCGACGAAGCTCTGGGTGGACGAGTTCGTCCGAACGGTCCTGCCCCACGGTACGACGGCCGTCGCGGCCGATCCGCACGAGATCGCCAACGTCTTCGGCATCCCGGGCATCGCCGCCCTCCACGCCGCGGCAGCAGAGCTGCCCTTCCTCTTCGGCATCTCCGCTTCGAGCTGCGTGCCGGCATCGGCCTTCGAGAGCCCCGGGGCGGAGCTGGGCCCGGTCGAGGTGGCTTCGGTCCTCGAGCACTACGACGCCATCGGGCTCGCCGAGGTGATGAACTTCCCCGGCGTCGTGAAGGGCGAGCCGGAGGTTATCGCCAAGATCGCTGCGGCCGGTCGCCTCCCGGTCGACGGCCACGCCCCCGGTCTCTCCGGCCGGCAGCTCGACGCCTACCTCGCTGCCGGCGTCGAGTCCGACCACGAGTGCACCACCATCGAGGAGGCCGAGGAGAAACGCCGCAAATCGATGTGGATCTTCATCCGCGAAGGCTCGGCCTCGCGCAACCTCGCAGCCTTGATACCGACCGTTCTCCGGCACGGGACCGAGCGCGTAGCACTCTGCACAGACGACCGGGAGCCGCACACTCTTCTCGGTGCCGGCCACGTCAACGACTGCGTCCGCCTCGCCGTCGCCTCGGGCGTCGCCATAGAGGACGCCCTCGTGCTCGCCACGAGCAATCCCGCCTCGTATCACGGCTTCGACCACCTGGGGTGGCTCGCTCCCGGCTACCAGGCCGACATCCTCTGCTTCGAGGACCTCTCGAGCCTCGAGCCGAGCCGGGTCTGGCAGGCCGGCAGGCTCGTCGCCCGGGAGGGATCCGTCGTGCCGGGAGCAGTCCCGAGCCGTCCGGCGCCGGCCTTCATGCGCGGGTCGGTCCACCTCGAGACCCCGCCCTCCGCCGCAGAGCTCGACCGCCCTGTCCCGGCCTCGGGGCGGGCACGCGTGATCGGTGTCGAGGAGCACTCCCTCACGACGGCCGACCTCGTCCTCGACGTCACCGACTGGGCGAGCGAGGTGGCACGCATCGGCGTCGTCGAGCGCCACCACCGCACGGGCCGGATCGGGCTCGGCTACGTGCACGGCTTCGGGCTGCGCCGTGGAGCGATCGCCTCGACAGTCGCCCACGACGCCCACAACTGCATGGTCGTCGGGGCCATCGGCCGGGACGGACCTGCCGACATGGCGGCCGCTGTCGCACGCCTTGCCGAGCTCGGGGGCGGCCAGGTCGCTCTCCTCGACGGGAGGGTGCTTGCCGAGGTGGCCCTCCCCATCGGCGGCCTCATGAGCGACCTGCCCGCAGCCGAGGTCGCCCGGGCCGCCGCCCGGCTCGACGATGTCGCTGCAAGCGCCCTTGGCGTGAGCGTGGCGGCGCCGTTCATGCAGCTGTCGTTTCTCGGGTTGTCCGTGCTCCCGGCGCTCAGGCTCACCGACAGGGGGCTCGTCGACGTCAACAGCTTCTCCATCGTCGACGTCGCCGGAGCCTAAAGTCCGCCGTGCCGGTCGCCGTCCCCCACGACCTGGACGAGGTCTTTGCAGCCCTCGAGGCCGAGCCGGAGGCCGAGCTCCTCGCCGGGGGGACGGACTTCATGGTCGAGACGAACGCCGGGCGGCGCCGGCCGCGTAGCGTGATCGCTCTCCGCAACGTCGGCGAGCTCGGCGGCTGGCGCCGCAAGGGTGGAGACGTGGTGCTCGGCGCCGGGCTCACCTACAGGGAGATGCTCGAGCCGTCCTTCGCCACCCTCGTGCCCGCCCTCGCCCAGGCCGCTCGCACGATCGGCTCGCCCCAGGTGCGCAACGCCGGGACGCTGGGGGGAAACCTCGCCACCGCCTCGCCGGCGGGCGACACGCTTCCCGTCCTGCAGGCGCTCGGCGCCGGGATATCGCTGCGCCGCAGCCCTCAGGAGGAACGCCTCGTCACCGTCGACGACCTCCTCACCGGACCGAAACACACGTCCCTTTGCCCGGGGGAGGTGATCACCTCCGTGCGCCTGCCCGCCTCGCGGGGGATGCAGGAGTTCCTCAAGGTCGGCCCGCGCAACGCCATGGTGATATCCGTGGCAAGCGTCACCTGCATCGTGGACTTCGCCTCGAAGAGCGTCCGTATCTCGCTCGGCTCGGTCGGCCCGTTCGTGCTGCGGGCAGAGGCCGCCGAGGCGCTCTTGGCCGAGCGGATGGACTGGGAAGCCCGACGTCTCCCGGCGCCGGCGCGAGACATCGCGGACGTCGTCGAGCTCGTCCGCTCCGCTGCAGCCCCGATCGACGACCAACGCTCCACCGCCACCTACCGGCTGCACGCCGTCGGGGTCTGCGCCGAGCGGGCGATCGAGCGCATCCTCCGGAGGGCGGCATGAGCGCCCCGGAGCTCCTCTCCTACAGGCTCTGGGTGAACGGTCACGCCCGCGAGGTCGAGGGAGGGCGCCTCGAGGAGAGCCTCCTCTACGTGCTGCGCGAGCGGCTCGGGCTCACGGGGACGAAGAACGCCTGCGAGGAAGGCGAGTGCGGCTCCTGCTCGGTTCTCGTCGACGGGCGCCTCGAGTGCTCGTGCACCATCCTCGCCGCGAGCGCCGTCGGGCGCGACATCGTCACGCTCGAGGGCCTCTCGCCAGGCGGTGGGGCCACGGCGCTCCAGCTCGCCTTCGTCGAAGCCGGAGCCGTCCAGTGCGGCTTCTGCACACCGGGACTGGTCGTGGCCGTGACCGACCTGCTCGCCCGGGTGCCGGAGCCGACCGACGACGAGATCCGCGAGGCGATCTCCGGCAACCTCTGCCGTTGCACCGGCTACGGACGCATCGTCGAGGCCGTCCGCCGCGCCGCCCGAGCGCAGGCGGCGGGGATGAGGACCGCACCGTGATCGTGACGAAGGCGCCGCCCCTTCCCCGCCTCGGCAAGAGCCTCCGCCGGCCGGACGGGATGGCAAAGGCGCGCGGGGTCTTCAAGTTCTCCTCCGACCTCGACGAGCCCGGCATGCTCTGGGGGCACCTCGTGCGCTCGCCCCACCCGGCCGCCCGCATCGCCGAGATCGACATCTCGCCGGCGAGGGCCATGGCGGGAGCGGCCGCCGTGCTCCTCGCAGGGGACGTACCCGGGCGCCCGACGTACGGGCTCAACTACCCCGACCAACCTGTCTTCGCCTCCGACGAGGTGCGCCACGTGGGCGAGGTCGTCGCCGCGGTGGCAGCCGACCACCCGCTCACGGCCCGCCGGGCGGCAGAAGCGGTCGCCGTCCGCTACGAGGTCGGCGAGCCCGTGACCGACCCGGAGGTCGCCTTGCGGGCGGCACCGGTCCACCCCCTCGGCAACGTCCTCGCCGAGCAGCGGGTCGTGCGCGGCGACGTCGCAGCCGAGGGCGACGTCGTCGTCGAGGGCTACTACGAGACGGGCATGCAGGATCAGGCCTTCCTCGGGACCGAGGCGGCGCTCGCCGTGCCGGACGGGCAGGGCGGGATCGACATCTACGTCGCCACCCAGTGGCTCCACATCGACCAGGACCAGATCTCCGCCTCGCTCGGCGTCCCCCACGACCAGGTCCGCGTCCACCTGGCGGGCGTCGGCGGCTCCTTCGGGGCACGGGAGGACCTCTCGATGCAGATCCCGCTCTGCCTCCTCGCGCTGCGCACCGGCCGGGCGGTGAAGATGGTGTTCGGGAGAGAGGAGTCGTTTCTCGGCCACGTCCACCGGCACCCGGCTCGCATGTGGTATCGCCACAGTGCCGACAGATCGGGCCGCCTGGTGAAGGTCGAGGCGCGCATCCTTCTCGACGGCGGCGCCTACCTCTCGTCCTCACCGGCCGTGCTGAGCAACGTCGCCTGCTTCGCGGCGGGGCCCTATCGCGTGCCCAACGCCTTCGTGGAAGCCACGTGCGCCCGGACGAACAACCCGCCCTGCGGGGCGATGCGAGGCTTCGGCTCGGTGCAGGTGTGCGTGGCGCACGAGGCGCAGATGGACAGGCTCGCCGCAGCCCTCGGCATGGACCCGATCGAGCTCCGACGTCGCAACGCCCTCAGGCCAGGCGACGACCTCGTAACGGGTCAGGTGCTGGAGGGTGCCGTGCCCGTCATCGAGCTCCTCGAGGCGTGCTCTTCGGCTCCGCTACCGCCAGAACGGCATTGGGAGACGACCGAACCGGGCGACCTTGCCCTGCCGGGCGGCTCCGGCCGCGCCGCCGAGCCGCTCCGGGTACGTCGTGGAGTCGGCGTCGCCCTCGGCTTCAAGAACATCATGTTCTCCTGCGCCTTCGACGACTACTCCGTCGCCCGCTGCCGGCTCGAGGGTGGCAGGGTCACGATCACGACGGCGGCCGCCGAGGTCGGGCAGGGTCTCGTCACCCTTCTCCACCAGATCGCCGGCGAGGTGCTCGGGACCGACGAGGTCGTTCTCGCCGAGGCGAGCACGGTCGGGATCGGGTCGGCCGGGTCGACCTCGGCCAGCCGCCAGAGCGTGATGACGGGTGGGGCGGTCCAGGCTGCCTGCCAGGCCGTCGCAGACGCCGTTCTCGCCGCCACGGCCGCCCGAGTCGGGGTTCCCCGCGCCAGCCTGCAGCTCGCGGGCGGCCGGGTCGTCTCCGACGACGGCTGCGTCGACGTCCCCGTGGCGGAGGCGGGCGCCCTCTGCGGGGAGTGCTTCGAGGAGACCGTGACCTACCAGCACGCCGCCACGGCGGAGCTGGACGAGAAAGGGCAAGGGGACGCTCATGTCGCTTTCGTCTTCAGC
This sequence comes from Acidimicrobiales bacterium, assembly GCA_030037405.1. Classification (GTDB taxonomy): domain Bacteria; phylum Actinomycetota; class Acidimicrobiia; order Acidimicrobiales; family Bog-793; genus JOPF099. The sequence continues at coordinate 10,636 of JASHRK010000294.1, forward strand.
GCCCACCGGGCCGTCGTCGACGTCGACGTCGATCTCGGCCTCGTGAAGGTCGTCGAGATGACGACCGCCCAGGACGTGGGGCGGGTGCTCAACCCGTTGCAGCTCGTCGGGCAGATCGAAGGCGGCACCTCCCAGGGGGTGGGTTTCGCCGTCATGGAGGAGTTGATCGTGGAGCACGGGCGGGTCCGCAACCCGTCCTTCACCGACTACGCCATCCCCACGGCCCTCGACATGCCTCCCGTCAGGATCGCAGCCCTCGTCCAGGAGCCTCAGCCCGGGCTCCCCTTCGGAGCAAAAGGTGCGGGAGAGCCTCCGGCGATCTCCTCGACGGCTGCGGTGCTCGCCGCCGTCCGTGACGCCACCGGTGTCGCCGTCAACCGAGCCCCGGTCCACCCGCCGGACATCGCCCTCGCCCTCGCACCGGGAACCCGTGCAGGCCAAGGAGACGCCGGCGTCACCCCATCGTGAGAGCCATGACGGCCTTCTGGCCGTGCAGCCGGTTCTCCGCCTGGTCGTAGACGATCGACTGCGGACCGTCGATCACGGCGTCGGTCACCTCGACGTTCCGGTCCGCCGGGAGCGGGTGCATGAAGACGGCGTCCTCGCCGGCCGCCTTCATGTGACGCTCGTCGGTCATCCAGCCGGCGTACTTGTTGATGAGCCGGAGGTCTTCCGACTCGTCCGTCGTCGTGAGCATCGCTCCCCAGCTCTTCGCGTAGATGACGTCGCTGCCGGCGAACCCGGCGTCGAAGTCGTCCATCACCTCGAAGCCGGCATGGGCCGCCCGGGCGTTCTCACGCGCCACTTCGACGATGTCGCTCATGAGGGGAAACTCGGGAGGATGGACGAGCCTGACGTTCATCCCGAAACGGGGCAGCAGCAGCACGAGCGATTGCGGGGCGCTGATCGGCTTCAGGTAGGACGGGTCGTGGGCCCAGCTGATCGTGGCAGTCTTGCCGCGGGGATCGCCGAAGTGCTCGACGATCGTCATCAGGTCGGCGAGAGCCTGGTGGGGGTGGTAGACGTCGCACTGCATGTTCAGCACAGGCACGCGGCTCGCCTCGGCGACACCTCGGATGTACTCGTTGCCGACGCCCCAGTCGCAGTGCCGGATGGCGATCCCGTCGTTGTAGCGCCCGAGGATCTCGCCGATCTCCTTCGCCGTGTCCCCGTGGGCGATCTGCGTCGTCCGGCTCTCGATGAACTGGGCGTGGCCGCCGAGCTGCGCCATTCCTGCCTCGAAGGAGGCCCGCGTCCGTGTGCTCGAGAAGAAGAAGAGCATGGCGAGCACCTTGTCTCTCAGCAGCGGGTGCGGGCGGCCGAGGGCCCGCTCTCGTTTCAGCTCGAAGGCGACGTCGAGGAGCGTCTCGATCTCGTCTTTCGTCCACTCCTGCAGGTCGATCAAGTCACGGCCCTTCAGATGAGTCTGCATGGCCGGGCCTCAGTCCAGCGCGCCGAGGACGAGGGAGAGGAGCGCCATCCGCATGGTGACCCCGTTGAAGGCCTCCACCCAGTAGCGAGCGTGCCGGGTCGAGTCGACCTCCGGAGGCAGCTCGTCCATTCGCGGGAGCGAGTGGAGGACGATCGAGTCACTCTTGGCCTTCGAGGCGAGGAGCTCCTTCGTCACGCGGTAGGCAGGGGGCGTGAGGCCCCTCTCGGCGGTCGCCTCGACCCGCGACTTCGTGTAGTCCGGCTGGACGACGGGCTCCATGTAGACGACGTCGGCGTCGCCGATGCACTTTTCGACCGTCTCGATCTCGCTGTACTGCACGCTCACCTCGTCGAGCTCTGCCTTGAACTCGGGCAGGAGCGACATCTCGGGCGGCGACACGACGTACGCCTTCACGTCGAAACGCGAGAAGGCACGGAGGATCGAGTGCATCGTCCGCATGCGCATGTCGCCGACGAGCACGAAGGTGAGACCGTCGAGCCGACCCTTGTCCTGCCAGACGGTGTAGAGATCGGTCAGCACCTGCGTGGGATGCTCTCCCCAGCCGTCCCCGCAGTTGATGACGGGCACCGACGCGAAGCGGGCCGCTTCCGCCGGCGCGCCCTCGCTGAAGTGGCGCATGGCGATCACGTCGCCGTAGTACTCGAGCATGTGGACGGTGTCTTTCATCGACTCCTGGTAGAAGTCGCCCGCCCGCGTCATCTTGGCGTCCGAGAAGCCGAGCACGTGCCCCCCGAGCCGGTGCATCGCCGCCTCTGTCGCAAGGCGGGTGCGCGTGCTCGGCTGGTAGAAGGCGGTGAGTAGCGTCTTGTGCTTGAGCAGGTCCCCGTTGCGACGCTCGGCCGCGAAGGGTCGCAGCCGGTCCGCCACCGCGAAGATCTCGAAGTACTCCTCGCGCTCGAAGTCCTTGAGGGACAAGATGTCCCGGCCGGCGAAGCTCCTCATGGGACTCCTCCTCTGTGCAGTCGGTGCGCCGACCGGCGGCGCCCCTGTACAGGAAATCCTCCCGCTCGCCGGGCTCTTGTCCTAGGGCCGTTCGGCCCTTTCGATAGGGTGCGACCGTGCCGTCGTACCCCCGCACGCGCCGCCCGGGCCTCGCCCGCCGGCCACCCGACCCGGGTGCCCAGCGCCCGAGCCTGCACGTGCGGGGCGCCACCATCGTCGACGGGACCGGGACCGACCCGTTCGTCGGAGACGTCCTCACCGACGAGCATGGGCTCATCGCCGGGGTCGGGCAGTCGCTCGACCCGCCGGGCGGCACCTGCGAGACATTGGAGGCACCCGGGCTCGTGCTGGCGCCCGGCTTCGTCGACCTCCACTCGCATTCGGACCTCTATACCCTCGTCCGGGAGGAGCCGGACGGCCCCCCGATCGGCGACTCGCCGAAGCTCGTGCAGGGTTGCACCACCCAGGTCTTCGGGCAGGACGGCATCTCGGCGGCCCCGGTGTCGGAAGAGGACCTCGACGACCACCGTGCCCTCCTCGCCGGGCTCGACGGGTCCATCCCGGCCGAAGCCTGGACGTGGCGCTCCTTCGGCGAGTACCTGGCGGCGGTACGGGCGAGCTCCGCCACCCGCTCGGTGCTGCTCGCCGGCCACGCCACGATCCGCCGTTTCGTCATGGGCGACGCCGCCAGGGAGCCGACCGCCGGCGAGCTCTCGGCCATGCAGGAGGCGCTTGCCACCGCCTTCGCCGAGGGGGCGGGCGGGTTCTCGACCGGTCTCGTCTACGTGCCGGCCGCCTACGCCACGACCGACGAGCTGGCCGCCCTCTGCGAGGTCGTGGCCGCCCACCGGCTGCCCTTCTTCGTCCACGTCCGCTCCGAGAGCGACCTCGTGGTCGAGGCGAGCGAGGAGGTGATCTCGGTCGCGGAGCGGACCGGGTGCCATCTCCACTACAGCCACATCAAGGTGGCCGGGCAGGACAACTGGCCGAAGGCGAGGCGCGTCCTCGAGCTCATGAGCTCCGCCGCCCAAGCTGGCGTCGACCTCTCTGCCGACGTCCATCCCTATATCGCAGGCTCTACCTCCGCCCTCGTCCTATTGCCGCCCTGGGTGCAGGAGGGGGGTCACGCGGCGGCGATGGCACGTCTCCGCGATCCGGATGTCCGAGCCCGCATGCGGCGCCAGCTGATGGAGGACACGACGAGCTGGGACAACTGGTGGCGTTTCTCCTCTGGCTGGAAGGGGCTCAAGGTTGCCCGCTGCAGCCGCCGCGAGCTCGTCGGGAAGTCGTTCGCCGAGGTCATCTCCCGGGCCGGCGTTGCCGACCCGCTCTCCCAGGCGGGCTTCGACGCCGTCTTCGACCTCCTCGTCGGCGAGGAGCTGGCGATGTCGCTCGTCTCGTTCAACAACGTCGAGGAGAACGTCGCCTCCTTCCTCGCCCAGCCCTATACCTCTGTCGGCACCGACGCCGTCGTCGACCACGGCGGGCATCCCCATCCACGCCTGCACGGGACCTTCCCCCGCGTGCTCGGCCGTTTCGTGCGGGAGCTCGGCACCCTCGATCTCGTGGAGGCGGTGGGGAAGATGACCTCGCAAGCCGCCGCCGTCGTCGGCCTTGGCGGGCGCCTCGGCGAGATCCGGCCCGGGATGGCAGCAGACCTGGTCCTGTTCGACCCGGAGGAGGTGGCCGACCGCGCCACCTTCGAGGACCCCTTCCAGCTGCCGGTCGGCATCGAAGGGGTGTGGGTTGCCGGCCGGCGCCTCGTGGCAGGCGGCACCGTCGTCCCCGGTAGCAGCGTTCCCGCCGGCGGGTGAGGCCCGCCAGGCCGGCACGGCGCTCAGCGACCGTAGGGCGCTCTTGCCAGGTACTCTCCCCAGCCCGGCTCGCCGAGGAACTCGCCGTCTTCGACGACCACGCGGCCGCGGCTCAGCACGAGCTCGGGCCAGCCGGTGACAGTGACCTCCTCGTAGGGCGAGTGGTCGGTCGCCATGTGGAGCTTCGAGGCCGAGAGCGACTGGCGCCGCGCCCGGTCCCAGATGACGAGGTCGGCGTCAGAGCCGACCATGAGCGACCCCTTGCGCGGGAAGAGGCCGAAGATCCGCGCCGGCATCTCGGCGCAGGTGCGCACCCAGTCCTCCAGGCTGAGCCGGCCGAGAGCGACGCCTTCGTGGACGAGCGCCATGCGTGTCTCGACACCGGGCAGGCCGCCCGGTACCTCGGTGAAATCGGCGGCGCCTTCCTCCCGCCGCCTCGTCCCCGCCCGCCGGTCCGCCCGCCAGAAGGGGCAGTGGTCCGTGCCGACCGTGCTGATCTCACCGGCGGCGAGCCCCTCCCAGAGCGCCTCACGGTCCCGGGGGCCACGTAACGGCGGCGAGCAGACGAAGTCCATGCCGTCTCGCCCCTCGACGCGGGAGCTCTCGAGGTAGAGGTACTGCGGGCAGGTCTCGGCGTGGAGGTCGGCGCCGCGGCTGCGAGCGGCGAGCGCGGCGACGAGAGCGTCGGCGGAGGAGAGGTGGACCACGAAGATGGGGGCGTCGGCGACCTCGGCGAGCGCAGCGGCCCGCGTGACCGCCTCCGCCTCCAGCACGGCGGGGCGGGTGGCGGCATGTGCCGCAACGCCCGTCCTCCCCTCGGAGAGGGCCTCGCGCTGGAGCTCGGCGATGCCACCCCCGTTCTCGCAGTGGAGGTTGACGAGCGCTCCGTGCCGTCTCGCATAGCGCATGAGCCGCAGCACGGCTGCGTCGTCGATCTGGAGGCGGTCGGGGTAGGCGAGGTAGAGCTTGAAAGAGGTGATGCCGGCGGAGACGGCCGTCTCTACCGTGCGCTCCTCCACGGCCTCGGGGAAGGTGAGGTGGAGCCCCCAGTCGACGGCCGCCTTGGCGGCGACTGCCTTCCAGGCCGACGCGGCCTCGAGAGGGTCCTCACCGCGGCGCACGGGCACGTAGTCGACGACCGTCGTCGTCCCCCCGAGCGCAGCCGCCCGCGTCCCGGTGAAGAAGTCGTCAGAGACCCGGATGGCCCCGACGGGCATCTCGAGATGGGTGTGGGCGTCGACGCCACCTGGGACCACGAGCTTCCCCGTGGCGTCGTAGACGGCTTCGCCGGGGCGGGGACGCCCGAAAGAGGGCCCGTCCCCGGCGGTCTCGCCACCTCCCCCTCCGGCAGCAGGCTCGGAGGGGCCCGCCTCGTACACCTCGGCGATCCGACCGTCGCCCCCGACGCGCAAGTCGGCGCGGCGCGCCCCTGCGGCGTCCACGACCGTCCCGCCGAGGATGAGCATCGGGCTATCTGATCACGCCTGTGAAAAGGACGGCGACTCGCTCGTCGGGCTCGATGGCGCCGCTCGCGCGCAACTTGATGACGCCTGCGAGCCCGGCCGAGCCTGTCGGGTCGACGGCCACCTTCGTCGTCTCGAGGGCGAGGGTGTTCGCCTTCTCGAGCTCCTCCTCGCTCACGACCACCGCCTCGCCTCCCGTCGTGAGCATCGCCTCGACGACGGCGGCCCAGTCGTAGGTCTCGTCGTCGAGGATGCCGTGGGCGATGCTGTGGGGCACGGTCTCCCAGGGCCACATGAACCGGCTCCGGTGGCGCACAGCCTCTCGGAGGGCGGAGTGGACGGGGTCGGGCCCTGCACGCCCCTCGACCAGCTCACGCACCCGGTCGTAGGCGCGCCTGAGCGGCCAGGCGCTCTCGGTCTGCACGGTGTGGAGACGAGGCATCCGGTCGATCACGCCGAGGGCGCGGGCTTCGCTGAAGGCGGCCGCCACGGCGCTCGCGAGCGCCCCGCCACCCACCTGGACGACGACGTGGTCAAGCCTCTCCCCGCTCCGGGCGAGGCTCGTGACGATCTCGTAGCCGAGCGTCTCCCCACCCTCGATGGCCAGCCCGTTCAGGTTCCCTTGGCAGGTGAAGGCGACGGCCCCCCTCTCGAGGGCCGCTTCGAGGGCCCTGTAGGTCGGGTCGCCCGCCTCGTCCGGGCGGCGCGGGCAGCTTGTCACCTGGGCGCCGAGAGCTGCGAGGCGGCTGACGACGGCGGGGTCGGCGTCGGTCGGGACGAATACCTCGAGCGGCCGCCCCCCGGCGAGGGCGACGACAGCGGCCGCCAGGGCGGCGTTGCCGCAGCTGGCGATGGCGAGCCGTTGCCCCTCTCGAGCGCCGAGGCCGAGCGCCTCGACCACCTCGAGATGCAGGAGGACCCCGAAGAGGTGGCGGGCCTTGTGCGACCCGGCCACATTGCCGGTCTCGTCCTTCACGAGGAGCGGCGCCGAGAGCCCGACCGCCTCCCCGAGCACCGCCTCCTCGAGAAACGGCGTCTCCCGGAAGCAGGCCCCGTCGACGGCGGCGACCTTGGCGTCCAGCGCCCGCACGAGCTTCACGAACCATTCGTCGCCAAGGCCGCCCGCGACGGCGAGGTGCCGGGGGCGGAGGAGGGCCCGGTAGCGCAGGAAGGGCATCGGCTCGGCGTCCGCCTCCGCCCCGAGGGGGAAGGACACCTTCTCGTAGTCGAGCACCCGGCGCAGGACATGGTCGCCGCCGTCGCCAGAGCGCGGGCAGCGGAACGGGTAGGGATCACGGTTCGGCGCCACCCATCCGCACCCGCGGCAGGCGAGCAGGCTCGCCAGCTCCTCGCGGCGGATCGTCATGGCGCCGCCAGCACCCCGGTGCGCTCGTTGAACTCCTGGATCATGGCGTCCCAGTCGCCGACGATCGTGCGCGTCTCCCGCCAGAAACGCTGCTCTCGCCGCTCCTCGAACTCCTCGACGCTCACGCCCTGCTGCTCGAC
>JASHRK010000027.1 GCA_030037405.1 Acidimicrobiales bacterium
CCGCGGAGCCGTGCCTCGGCGACGGCGAACTCGAGCGCACGGAGCGATCCCGGTGACCCGTCGACGCCGACTACGACCCGCTGGGTTACTGCCGGTTGGTCGTCGGCGAGCTGCTCCAACGACATGGGATGCGCAACTCAGGCGGCCCGCAGGGTCGTCTTCGCGTCGAGCGCAGCGCGCAGGAGCTCTTGGGCGGAGATCACGGCACAGCCGGGCCGGACGAGCGACTCGATCGCCACTCTGAGCCAGACGCGACCGAGGAGGCCGCGATCACGAGTGATGGCCACCATCTCTCGCATGCGATCGTCATCTGAAAGCGTCGGATCGACGGTGATGCGGATGGCCGCACCGACGAGCCGTCTCACCTCGGCACTTCTCTCTGGCCATGGGTGCGTTTCCTCGGTGTCGTGCACCGGGCGCTCCTTGGTCGTCGCCACCATCGGACCTCCCCCTCTCCATGTCGTCTCGATGCCGGCTGTCCCGAGATTGCTGCTGGACAGCCGGCCTGTATTGGCAATATTCCGCCCCACGGCGGGATCACTTGTAGGGTCGAAGGCCCCTTTCGACACCGGCAGCTCGAAGGGGAGCCGGAGGCACGCGGGACCGGCAAGCGCGATGCTCGTTGCATGAGGACCTGGCAATGAAGCTGCCGAGAGAGGTGATCGACGAGCTGACGGTGCACCCGGGGAGGCCTGCGGCCCTCTCCAGGCGGGGCACGGCGGAGACGAGAGCCGACTGGCTCGGGGTCGTCGGCCGCTCCCATCCCCGTGAGGTCGCCGAGGCGGACCTCGAGGAGCTGAAGAAGACTCTCTCCTCTGCCCAGGAGCTGCTCTACGCGAGCGGCAGCGTGGCTCTTCTCGTGCTCCTGCAGGCCCTCGACGCCGCCGGCAAGGACGGGACCATCAAGCACGTCATGTCCGGCGTGAACCCGCAGGGCTGCGAAGTCTTCTCCTTCAAGCAACCGTCGCTGGAGGAGCTGCGCCACGACTTCCTCTGGCGCTACGCCAAGGCGCTGCCCGAACGCGGCCGGATCGGGATCTTCAACCGCTCGTACTACGAGGAAGTCCTCGTCTGCCGCGTCCACCCGGAGCTGCTCGCCGCCCAGCACCTACCGGAGGGGGCTCACGGGGACCGCTTCTGGAGCGATCGTTTCGAGGACATCAACGCTTTCGAGCACCATCTCGACAGAAACGGCACCCGGATCGTGAAGCTCTTCCTTCACATCTCGAGAGCCGAGCAGCGCAAGCGCTTGCTCGAGCGGCTGGACGATCCGCAAAAGCACTGGAAGCTGTCTCCGAGCGATGTCGCCGAGCACGCTCGTTTCGCCGAGTACCAGGGCGCATACGAGGAGGCGCTCTCGGCCACGTCGACTCCGTGGGCTCCGTGGTACGTCGTGCCGGCGGACCACAAGTTCGCCCTCCGGGCGCTCGTGGGCGGGATAATCGTCGATCGCATCGAGCAGCTCGACCTGCGGCTGCCGACCCTCGGGAAAGAGGCGACCCGCGCCCTCGAGGAGGCGCGAGAGACGCTCGGGCGCGAGTGACCCGCCCTCTGAGGACCACTTCGGTGCCGGCTCCGGGTCGATATGAGCGCTGCTGAGGTCTTGGCGGTCGCCGGGGCGCTTGCGCTTGCCTCGCTACTTGGGATGAGCGACTCGCCGAACGCGATGGCAGCCCTCGTGGCGGGCCGTACTCGCTCGTTCCGCGCCGTTGCCGTCTGGTCCCTTGCCTGGACCATCGTCGGCGGTCTCATCGCAGGCACTGCCGTTGCCCGCACCACCGTGGGGCTCGTCCGTGTCCCGCCCCACCTGCTCGTCCCCGTCCTCGCCGCCGGCTGCTGGGCGTCGGTGGTCTTCACCTGGTGGACCGTCCGGCATGGCTTTCCGACGAGCGCCAGTGTCGGGCTCGTGGGGGGCCTTGCCGGCGCCGGTCTGGCGGCCCGCGGCTGGGAGGGCGTGCATTGGGGGGGCTTCGAAGGCTACCGGCTGGTCGGCGTGCTCGGGGTCCTCGGGGGGATCCTTCTCGCCCCCGTGATCGCCGGCACCGCCGCCCTCATGTTCGAACGCAGGATCCACCCCCTCTCCTTGCATCTGCGACGCGGTGCCGCCCGGCCCGTTCGCGCCGCCCTCTGGCTTGTCTCAGCTGCCGTCGCGCTGGCTGACGGTACCAACGACGGCCAGAAGGCGATGGGGATCCTGGCGGTGTCGCTCTCGGGCGCGGCGGTCCTGCAACCGGGGGGAAGTGGGATCTCGTGGCCGGTACGGGTAGCGTGCGCTGTGCTGCTCGCCGTCTTCAGCGTCCTCGGCGGGCGTCAGGTCGTGACCACGGTGGCCCGCCGTCTCTGGCGCTCCACGACGACGGACGATCTTGCCGGCCAGTCCTCGGCGGCGGCTGTCATCTTCCTCGCAGCTTGGCTGGGACTACCTCTCTCGACCTCGACGGTGGTGACCTCGGCCAAGGTTGGCACCGGTCTCTCCCGGCGCCCCCGTCACCTCCACCGCCGGCAGGTGCTGCGCATTCTCGGGGCATGGGCCGTGACGCTTCCTGCCTGCGGCATTGCCGGGGCGCTCCTCATCGGTGCCTGGAGGCTCGCCCGATGACGCTCGGGCGACGTCGCGGCCGATTCAACTGGCCGGGGTGGGTCGAGCGCCTGTCGCTCTCGTCGGGACCCGATGTCATGGGCTTGCTCGTCGCCCAGGGTGAGGTGAGCGTCAAGGCGCTGGAGGCCTTCGCGTCTTGGTCCAAGGGTGCGGGCCTCGACAGCGCCCAGCTGGTCCGGAACCTCGAGCACGCCGCAGACGACGCCCGTCACTCGCTCGTTGCCGCCCTCAAACAGTCGCTCGCCACCCCGATCGGCCAGGAGGACCTCTTCGTCCTCTCCGAACGCTGCGATCGCGTGGTCAACCGTGTGAAGAACATCGTGGCCGAGTCCGAGATCTTGAGCTGGTCGCCGGACGCCCACGCAGCCGAGATGGCCGAGCTGCTACGTAGCGGGATGGAGTCTGTTCTCTCAGGCTTCAAGTCCTTGACCGCCCGGGGGGATGCGACTGGCGACGCCGCGCTCAGCGCCACGCACTGCGTCCGCGGCGTCGAGCACGAGTACCGGCGGTCGATGGCGCAGCTGAGCGCGGAGCCGGACCTGCGCCGGGTCTTCAACGCACGCGAGATGTACCGCCTCTACGCCGGCGCTGCGGAAGCGCTCGAAGCGCTCTCCGACAGGCTCTGGTACGCCGTCCTGGCCGAGCCGTGAGGGGCTCGGACCGGTTCGGCGCCCCCGGGGCCTTCCGGCGTCCTCAACAGGTCGTTCGACCCTAGTTGCCCGACTTCGCCGAGCCGATACTTGCCTCAAGAGAGGACGAGACATTCCTCGTGAAGGAGGAGAGCCGCCATGACGACGCTGGCTGCCGCAGTGCCCTTCTCGGCGGCGCATCGGGCGGACGGCAACCCGGTCACGGTCCTGATAGTGGTCGGCTCGCTCGTCGGGTTCGTCTTGTGCCTGGCGGTCAGCAATCGCCTTCTCACGAGGAAGCGCCGCCGAGCGGAGTGCCTCGACCCGGCAGGCTGCCAGACGGGTCGCCGCCCCGTGGCGAGCCGCGTTCCCCACACGACTCCAGAGGCCAAGCCGGTAGAGGTGCCGGAGACGCGCTTCAGCGATGTCGCCGGTGCCGACGAGGCTGTCGAGGAGCTGCGAGAGCTCGTGCGCTTCCTCAGGGCCCCCGAGGACTACGAGGCGCTCGGAGCGGAGCTGCCGAGTGGCTACCTGCTCGTCGGCCCGCCGGGAACGGGCAAGACGCTCCTTGCCCGTGCCGTCGCCGGCGAGGCGGGGGTCCCCTTCTTCGCCATGAGCGGCTCGGAGTTCGTGGAGACCTACGTAGGCGTCGGGGCGGCACGGATACGGTCGCTCTTCGCCAAGGCCCGCTCGAGCGAGAAGGCGATCGTCTTCATCGACGAGATCGACGCCATCGGGCGCTCTCGTGGAGGGCATGCCCCCGCTGCCAACGAGGAGCGTGAGTCGACCCTCAACCAGCTCCTCGTGGAGATGGACGGTTTCGTCAAGTCCTCGGTTGTGGTGATCGGCGCCACGAACCGCCCCGACGTCCTCGACAGGGCTCTCCTCAGGCCTGGGCGCTTCGACCAGCACATCACGGTGGCGCCACCCGACCGCAGGGGCCGTTCCAGGATCCTCGAGCTGTACCTCAAACGCCGCAAGCTCGGCGCCGGCGTCGACGTCGACATGCTGGGGCGGCGGACCCCAGGTTTCAGCGGCGCCGACCTGGCCAACCTGGTCAACACGGCGGCGCTGATAGCCGTCAGGCGAGGTGCGGGGGTGATCGAGGGTGAGCACCTCGACGACGCTCTCGCAACGGTCACGCTCGGCCCCGCCCGCAAGTCCCGCGTCGTCGCCGAGCGCGACCGCCGGATAACCGCCTGGCACGAAGCGGGCCACGCTCTCGCCGGCCTCTGGTTGGAGGACGCCCAAGACCCGGTGCAGGTGACGATCATTCCCCGCGGCCAAGCCGGCGGCGTCACCTGGTTCCCCGGGCACGACGAGGACTTTCTCTCCCTACGGCAGGCAAAGGCACAGCTCGTGGTGGCGATGTCCGGGCGTGTCGCCGAGGAGATCTACCTTGGGGACGACTTCACTCAGGGGGCCTCGAACGACATCAAGTCGGCCACGGACCTTGCCCGAACCATGGTCACCGAGTTCGGCATGAGCTCGCTCGGACCGGTCTACGTCCATCCCGAGCAGCAGCACATCGGCGTCCTTGCCGAGCGTGTGCACACCGCGGCCGCCGAGCTCCTCGAGGAAGCTCTCTCGACGGCGCGAGAGCTGCTCTCGACCGGGCGAGACGCTCTCGAGGCGACCGTGACGGAGCTCCTCAGCGAGGAGACGCTCGACACCGACGCCCTCGTCCGCCTGGCGGGCCGCCGCGCTGCCTGAGCGGATGTTCCCGTCTCCCGGTCTGTGCCACGTCGCCGCGGGCGGGGCGGAGCTTCCGGAGCGGCTCTGTAGCTGCAACTATGTGAGGCGTGGCACTACGAGTCTTTCTCCTCGACGACCACGAGGTCGTCCGCTCCGGGCTGCGGGCGATGATCGACGCGGAAGAGGACCTCGAAGTCGTGGGGGAGGCGGCCACCGCCGAGCAGGCTTTGTCCCGCATCCCACCGACCCGCCCCGATGTGGCCGTCCTCGACGTCCGGCTCGGAGAGGGGGACGGCATCGAGGTCTGTCGCGAGGTTCGCTCCCGCATGCCGGAGATCGCCTGCCTCATCCTCACGTCGTTCTCGGACGACGAGGCTCTCTTTGCTGCCATCATGGCCGGAGCGGCCGGGTATCTGCTGAAGCAGATCCGGGGCACCGATCTGGTCGGCGCCATCAGGCGGGTCGGGGCGGGCGAGTCCCTCATCGACCCGAAGCTGACGGCGAAGGTGATGGAACGGATCCGTTCCGGTCCACCCGAAGACGAGAGGCTGGCGCGCCTGAGCGGCCAGGAGCGCAGGATCCTGACCCTAATTGCAGACGGTCTGACGAACCGGCAGATCGCCGAGTCGCTCTACCTGGCGGAGAAGACGGTGAAGAACTACGTCTCCAACATGCTCACCAAGCTCGACATGTCGAGGCGCACCGAGGCGGCTGCCTTTGCCGCTCGCCTGGACGAGCGGCGCGAGCACGAGCGGTAGCCGTCCCCGTTTCGTCCGCCGATCGCCTTCTGACGAGCGGCCGCTGAGGACGCCGCCTCAGGAGGTCCTTCTCCTCTCCTACACCTCCGAGCCCGCCTGCAAACCCTCCAGCACCGCCTCCTCGACCGAGCGCGGGGCGAGGCAGTCCCCGACTCCTATGACCTCGAAGCCGTCGGAGGCGAGCTCGTTCAGGAGATCGTCGTCGGGCACGTGCCCTTCCGCTAGCACGAGGCTCGAGACCTCCTCGATGATGACCGGCTCCTTCGTGAGCACGTGCTGGAAGTAGACGGCGTCTTCGTCGACGCCGAAGAGGCGCAGGAGAGGGACAACGTTCACCTTCCTGCGCTGGAGGGCGGCGAGATGGGCATCCCGCACGTACTGCTGCAGGCTGGCGACGGCGGAGTAGCCGTTCACGCACAAGACGACGGGGTGCCCCTGCTCGGCCAGCAGCTGGGCGACCCCTGCCCCTACCCAGTCAGCCCTCCAGTCGGAGACGACGACCCGGCCACGGGGGACCTCGGCCCCCCCGACGACCTGCCAGGCGTCGAGGATGACCGGGTTCCCCATCACCTCGATCAGCGGCCGCCTCGGGCGTGCGCCCGTGGCGACGATCACTGCGTCCGGGCACTGCGAGCGCACGAAGGCGGCGTCGACGCTCACCTGGGTCACGATCTTGGCCCCCGCCCGCTCCGCCTCGGCCTTGAGGTTGATCGCAGCCCCGCCGAACTCCTCTCGACCCGGGAGACGCTCGGCGAGGAGGACCTGGCCACCGACACGGGGCGTCATCTCGTAAAGGGTGACCGAGTGGCCCCGCTCGGCCGCCACCGCCGCCGCCTTGAGGCCCGCCGGCCCGCCTCCGACGACCAGGACGCTCCGCGCCCTCGGGGCGGGGGTGCGGCTGCCGAAACGAAGCTCACGGCCGGTCTCGGGATGCTGGATGCAGGAGATCGGGTAGCCGGCGTGGAAGTGGCCTATGCAGGCCTGGTTGCAGGCGATGCACGCTCTGATGTCGTCGATACGCCCCTCCTCGGCGAGGCGCGGCATCGTCGGGTCGCAGATGAGGGCACGGTTCATGATGACGGCGTCGGCGTGCCCGGCGGCAAGGATCCGTTCGGCGTCTTGGGGCTGGTTGATCCGCCCGGCGGCGAACACCGGCACTGAGACGGCGCCTTTCACCCGGGCAACGTGAGGGATCGAGTAGCCGACGGCCTCGCTCATCGGCGGGACGATGTGGTCCGAGCCGGCCAGAGTGGCGGAGGTCCCGAGGGTGACGCTCAGGTAGTCGACGGCGCCGCTCGCGTCGAGGGCGACACAGGTCGAGAGCGAGTCGTCGGCCGAGAGCCCCTCCTCTTCGAGCTCGTCGGCCGAGATGCGCACGCCGACGACGAAGCTCGGGCCCGTCGCCTCCCTCACGGCGGCGACGATCTCGCGTAAGAAACGCAGCCTGTTCTCGAGGCTTCCCCCGTACTCGTCGCTTCTCACGTTGACGCGGGGGTTGAGGAACTGCGAGGGGAGGTAGCCGTGGCTCGCCACGATCTCCACCCCGTCGAGCCCGGCAGCCTCGAGGCGCCTGGCGGCTGCCCCGTAGCCCGCCACGATCTCGGCGATCGTCTCGACCGGCATGGCTCGGGGCATGACGTGGAAGCGTTCGTTCGGGACAGCAGAAGGGGCGAGGGCGACGGGGGCGGAACCGTCCTGGGACTCCATCACCTCCCGCCCGGGATGGAAGAGCTGGCCGAAGAGGGCCGTCCCGTGCGGCTTCACGGCGTCGGCGACCTTCCTGAACCCGGGGATGCAGGAGTCGTCGTTCGCCATGAGGACGTGGTAGGTGTAGCGGGCGCTCTCGTGCACTCCCGCCGCCTGCAAGACGATGAGGCCGACCCCGCCCGCTGCCCGCGCCTCTTGGTAGGCAACGAGCTGATCCGTGACATGCCCCCCCTCGACCATCACGGTGTCGTGCCCGGGCGACACGATCCGGTTCTTCAAGGTCACCGGGCCGATCTGCAGCGGCTGGAAGAGATGCTGGAAGACGGGGTTCATGCTAGGGCGCCCCCGTCCCTTCCTCCAGGCCCGCCTCGTCGACGACGAGCCTGGCGTCGAGGCCCTCGGCCCCCTCCGGACCGACGAGGAGGGGGTTGACCTCGAGCTCGACGACGGCCGGGTGGACCGCGGCGGCACGCGAGAGGGAGGCGAGGGCGTGAGCCGCCGCCGCCACGTCGAGAGGTCGGCGACCCCGAGCTCCGAGCAGGATAGGGGCGCCGCGAAGGGAACGGATCAGTGTCTCAGCCTCCTTCTCGCTTACGGGGGCGAGGCAGGCGGCGACGTCGTCGAGGACCTCGGTGTAGACCCCTCCCATCCCGACGAGGGCTACCGGGCCGAAACGAGGGTCCCGTACGGTACCGATGAGCATCTCCGCTCCCGCCTCGTGGCTGATCATCGACTCGATCGAGAGCGGAGATAGCCCGAAGCGCGACCAGAGCCGCCTCGTCGTCTCCTCGAGTGCCTCGTCGTCCGAGATGCCGAGGACGACGCCTCCGGCGTCCGACTTGTGCTCGAGGGCGGCCGCTTTCACGACGACGGGGTAACCGAGCTCCGATGCGGCGCGAATCGCTTCGTCGCGGTCGCTCACTCGGCGGGCGGGGGCGAGCGGGACGCCGTAGCGCTCGAGCAGGGCTCGGGCGGCGAAGTAGCCACCGGAGCCCGGGCCGGGAGAGGGCACCGGCAGCTCGGGGACGCAAGGCGACATGCGCCCGTGGCCAAGAGCCAGCCGGGCGAGGGTCGAGACGGCGTCCTCCACGTCGGCGTACACGGGGACCCTGCCCTCGCGGAGCTCCTCGAGGGGCGTACGGCCGCCGGCGGCCGCCAGCGTGGTCGCGTCGGCGAAATGCATGGCATGCACGAGAAGAGGCTTGTCGGAGTCGCGTGCCCGCGCCGAGAGCGCCGAGGCGACGGCGGCCTCTTCCTCGGCAAGCTGAGGGGCGTAGATCGAGTAACCGCCGAAGTAGCCGGTCACGAGAACGGCGTCGACTTCCTCGGAAGCGAGCAGTGTCGACACGACTCGCTCGAAGGACCAGATGTCCTGCTCGCCGGCGCCGGCAAGGTCGACCGGGTTGCTCGCTCCGCCAGGAGTGCCCGTCGCGGCGGAGAGGCGGCTCGTCAGCTCGGTCGAGAAGGCGGGAACCTCGAGGCCACTTGCCTCGCTCACCTCTGCGGCGATGGCTCCGTGCCCGCCCCCGTCGGCGAGGATGCCCACCCTTCGCCCCTTTGCAACGCAGCCCGTTAGGAGCGCCTGGACGGTGTCGACGAGCTCCTTCGGCGTCGCCACGCGGACGATGCCGGCGGCTCGGCAGGCTGCTTCGATCGAGCGTTCTCCCGACACGAGCGCCCCTGTGTGGGACCTGGCGGCGCGTGCTGCTGCCTGGCTCGCCCCGACGGCGAGAAGGACGACAGGCTTGCCCGCTTCGCGGGCGGCGGCGGCGGCGTCGAGAAAGCGCCGCCCGTTCCTGAAGTCCTCGCAGTAGACGGCGATCACCTCTGTCGTCTCCGATCGCACGAAGTCGTCGACGAGATCGGCTACCTCGATATCGGCCTGGTTGCCGACCGAGGCAAAGCGTGAGAGACCGAGACCCGCCTGGCCCGCCTTGATGCCGAGCTCGAGGGCAAGGTTGCCGCTCTGGGAGATGACGCCGATCGGTCCTGGGGGCAGCTCGTTCGAGGCGAGATACAGCTCGGAGGAGACGTCCATGACGCCGAGGCAGTTCGGCCCGAGGAGGACTGCTCCGGCAGCGCGGATCTTCTCGACGGCGGCCTGCTCGCGCAGGCGACCTTCGGCACCGGTCTCGGCAAGCCCTGCGGTGATCCCGACGATCGCCCGCGCCCCGGCGGCGAGCGCCTCGTCCACTGCCGTGTCGAAGTGGGTCGCCGGCACGACAAGGACGACGAGCTCGGGAGGAGACGGCAGGTCGGCGAGCGACTTGTAGGTCTCGTGGCCGAGCACGCTGCGGGCCCGCTTGTTCACCAGGAACACCTGGCGGCGATGCTCTCCCCGGATGGCGCCCTGGGCTAGCCAGTTGCCCCACTTGAGCGGGTCCTCCGAGGCGCCGACGATGGCGACGGATGCTGGCGAGAAGAGCGCGCTCAGGTCAGTGGCGGTTCGCATACCGGGAGACACCGTAGGGGATGCAACCGCTCGAACGCTAAGGCTGGTCCTGTTCTACTGGCTGCGGCGGGAGCCGAGCGATCACGCCGGATCGAGTGCCGGCTCCGCGTTGCTCACGTGAGTGACGAGCTTCGGGACGTCCTTGATCAAGTTGATCGTGTACTCGTCCTGCGGGTTCGCGAGCACCTGCTCGACCGGTCCTGCCTCGACGAGGCGACCCTCGCAGAGCACCACGGTGTTCTGGGCGATGCTCCGTACGAGGGCGAGGTTGTGGGTGATGAAGATCATCGCCAAGCGGCGTTCGTGCTGCAGCCTTCTCAACAGCTCGACGATGACCGCCTGCACGGACACGTCGAGAGCCGACGTCACCTCGTCGCAGACGAGGAGGTCCGGTTCGACCACGAGAGCGCGGGCGATGGCGACCCGCTGGCGCTCGCCCCCCGAGAGCTGGTCGGGGTAGCGGCTGAGGAAGTCGGGCCCGAGCGAGACGTCCTCGAGAACGCGGGCGACCCGGGCCTCGCGCTCGCTCGCCGGCAGGCGGAAGAAGTGCTCGAGGGGCTGCGAGATGATCTGGCTGATCGTCTTCCTCGGGTTGAGAGAGGTGTAGGGGTTCTGGAAGATGTACTGGATCCGCTTCAGAAGGTCCTTTTGGCGCTTGCGGGCGCCTTTGACAAGGGCAGTTCCGTCGAAGTCCATCTCCCCGGTCCAATTCGGGTGGAGCCCGACGATGCAGCGGGCGAGCGTCGTCTTGCCCGAGCCCGATTCTCCTACGACGGCCATGCAGGACTCGGGCGCGACCTGGAGGCTGATGTCGTGGAGGACGGGGACGTGGCCGTAATTGGCGGAGACGCCTTTCAAGTCGAGGATGGCTTCGCTGCCTTCCTCGACGGGCGACACGAGCAGGCCCCGCCGCCTGGGCATGTCGCTCCCGAGCTCGCTCGCTCTGAGGCAGCGGACAGCCCGGCCGGCTGCGACGACGGGCTGCGGCGTCTCGACCGTGCAGCGCTCGATGGCATACGAGCAGCGAGGGGCGAAGGCGCACCCGCGGGGACGGCGGCCCGGCCGGGGAGGCTGCCCCTCCACGCCGACGAGGATCTCGGCTCGCTCGGGAGAGGGGACAGCGGCGAGAAGGCCTCTCGTGTATGGGTGCACGGGAGCGTTGAAGACCTGCTCGGTCGATCCGAGCTCTATGACCCGACCGGCATACATCACGGCCACCTGGGAGACGAGCCCCCCGACGACGGCGAGGTCATGGCTCACGTAGACGGCGGCGACCCCGTAGGAACGGCAGAGGGAGCGGACGGTCTCGAGGACGTGGCGCTGAGTGGTCACGTCGAGGCCGGTCGTCGGTTCGTCGAGCACGATGAGAGATGGCCGGCAAGAGAACGCCATGGCGATGGCGACGCGCTGCTGCTGGCCACCCGAGAGCTGGTGAGGGTACCTCTTGAGGACCCCGGTGCTGGCGTCGAGGCGAGCGTCGGCGAGCACCTCGATCATGCGTGCGTCCACGTCGCCTGAGACGTCGGGATGGGAGCTGAGGGCCTCGCGTAGCTGGGTACCGATGCGGAGGGTGGGGTTGAGGGCGGCCGAGGGATCCTGGGGCACGTACGACACCTTGGCCCCGCGCAGGGCCCGTAGTTCGGCGGGCTTCAGGAGGAGCATGTTCTCCCCGTCGAGGTAGATCCCACCAGAGGAGATCGTGAGACCGCGGCGGGCGTAGCCGAGGAGGGCGAGCGCCACCGTCGTCTTCCCGGAACCGGACTCCCCGACGAGCCCGAGCACCTCACCCGCGTGGACGGAGAACGACACCTCGCTCACGACGTCGGCTCCGCTCGAGGTGAGGTCGATCTTCAGATCGCGCACCTCGAGGCGGAGAGAAGCTTGAGGCGCGCTCGGCTCTGCCGCCTCGGCGGTGACGGTGCTCATGCCGCCTGCCCGATCGGGAGCTCGTCGATGAGCGCCGCTTGCTCCGGCTTTCTCTCGACGCCGATCGCCACGCGGGCGACGGCGTCGGTGTAGGTGTTGGTCCCGATCGTCAAAAGCGCGATGAGGGCGGCGGGGACGATGACGGCCCAGGGGTTGGAGCTGAGCCCGATGCGGTTCTCCTGGATCATGTAGCCCCAGTTGGGAGTGGGTGGGGGCTGTCCGAAACCGAGGAAGTTGAGACCTGCCATGAGCACGATCGACCACGTGAGGCGGAGTCCCGTCTCGACCATGAGAGGGCTGATGAGGTTCGGAAGGATCTCGCTTCTCATCACCTTGCTCGGCTTTACCCCTTGCAGCTCGACCGCCTTCACGTAGTCGCGCTCGGAGATGTCGAGCGTCGCCGACCGCAAGACGCGGGCGACGGCAGGTGCATGGGTGAAGCCGACGGCGAGCACGATGAGCCAGAGCTTGGGCCCGAGGATGCTTACGAGAAGGAGGGCGAAGACGAGGGAGGGAAAGGCGAGGATGACGTCGACGGTCCTCATGATGATCCCGTCGACCTTCCCACGGAGGTAGGCGGCCGAGATGCCGGCGGTGGCTCCGACGATGACGCCGAAGGCCGTCGCGCAGGCCGCCATGATGAGCAGCACCCAGCCGCCGTCGAGGACCCGCGAGAGCACGTCACGGCCGAGGGTGTCCCCTCCGAGGAGGAATTGGCCCGTCGGCTGGGAGAAGGGCGTCGTGACGAAGGCGGTCGAGGAGTATGGCTCGACGGAGGGGCCGATGACGGCGACGAGCACGACGAAGCCGGCGAGGCCGAGCCCTATGGCGCCCCGCCTCGTGCGAGCCGCCGCGCCGAGAGTCGCGAGCCACTGGTGGCGAGGAGGCTTCTTCGTACGCCGGCGGGTTGGTGCCGGCAAGGTGGTGGCGGCCACGGGCTACCTCACGATCCGGCGCCGGGGAGTCGCCAGCAGGGCGACCACGTCGGTCAGGATGTTCATGAAGACGTAGAAGGCGGCGAGTATGACGACGATCACCTGGATCGTCGGGATGTCCCGGTCGGAGACGGCGTTGACGAGCCCTTGGCCGATGCCGGGGTAGTTGAAGACGTCCTCGACGATGACGATGCCCCCTGCCAGGTAGAGGTAGTTGAGACCTATCACCTGGATGGTCGGGGCGATGGCGTTGGGGAGCGCGTGCACGAGCACGATCCGCCACTGCGGGACGCCCTTCAGCCGTGCCATCTCCACGTAGTCGGACTCGAGAGCCTCGATCATCGCCGCCCGCATCATCCGGTGGATGTAGGGGACGATGACGATGACAAGGGTGGCGGCGGGCAGGATCAGCAGCTTCGGGTCGTCCCAGGCGTACGTGCCGGGCGGCAGGAGCGAGACGGCGGGCAGCAGGTGGGAGACGACGGTGGCGAAGAGGATGATGAGGGCAATCGCCACCACGAACTCCGGGAGAGAGGTGACGGCGAGGGAGAAGACGGACGTGATGTGGTCGAACCACCCGTCCTTGCGCAGGGCCGCGATCGCCCCGAGAACCACGCCGACGATGCTCCCCACGAACCCGGAGATGAAGACGAGGACGGCGGAGTTGACGAGCCGGGGCGCCACCTGGCCCCAGACGGGATCGCCGTTGGCGAGGGAATTCCCGAGCTTTCCTGTGAAGAGGCCGGACAGCCACACCCAGTACTGGTCGAAGAGCCCACGGTTGAGATGGAGCTGGATCTCGAGGGCGTGCAGTCGCTGGGGAGTGGCCGTGTGACCGAGAACGGCGTAGGCGGCATTGCCGGGGAGAACCTCGGTGGCGAGGAAGATGACGATCGAGACGACGAATAGCGTCACGATGCCGAGAGCGGCGCGCCAAACGACGAGGGCGCCAAGAGGATGGTCCATCTTCCAGCGGTCCATCCTCGGCAGGGTGGTCCCCGGGACCGATGCCCCGACGACAGCAGGCTGTGCGGCCAACCCCCCCTTCCTTTCTGGTAAATGCCTAGAGCGTTACCTTCGATCGAACGGGCGACACGTTGGTCGGCCGTTTCTCGATCAAAGCGCGCATTCTAGGCCAGGCGCAACTCAGCGGCGTGTCGCCAGCCCTCGGCGTCTCCGACGGGCTCGCAGCCAGGGCCGTTCAAGAGCCACCGGCTGGCTCGCAGCTAGGGCTCTCCAAGAAAGGCCTTCGTGCCTTCCGGCGCCGGCCGTAGGCTGTCCCAGGGACGGCATGGGCGAGCCCGGGAGGCGACGTGGCGGTGCGCAGTTGGGTCTTGACGCTCGGTTGTCTCGTCTCTCTCCTCTCTCTCGTCGCCGTGCCACTGTCGTCTGGCCGGCGCTCCTCGGTCAGCACCCGTTCGCCGGTGCCGGCGAGCACCTTGTGGATCTCGGTGAAGGGGAACCATCTCGTCGACAAGGAGGGAAAGGTGGTCCGGCTGCTCGGAGTCGACCGCTCCGGGACCGAGTACGAGTGCATGGCCTCGCCGAAGGTCTTCGACGGCCCGTCCAACGCCGCTTCCGTCCGGGCGATCGCCGCCTGGCACGTGAACGCCGTGCGCATCCCGCTCAACGAGGACTGCTGGCTCGGCATCAACGGAGCCTTCAGCGGGGCGAGCGGCTTGGCGTACCGCCGGGCGATCGAGAGGTACGTCGGCCTCCTCGAACACTATGGCATCTACGTCATCCTCGACCTCCACTGGGCTGCGCCGGGGAGCTACCCGGCACGGGCGCAGTGGCCGATGGCGGACGCTGACCACGCCCCGAGTTTCTGGCGATCGGTCGCCGAGGCTTTCAAGAGGAACCACGGGGTCATCTTCGATCTCTTCAACGAGCCCTACATCGCCTCCTGGTCGTGCTGGGAGCACGGCTGTACTGCTACCTACGACTACGACGGCACCACCGTCTCCTACAAGACGGCCGGCATGCAGGAGCTGGTCGATGCCGTGAGATCGACCGGGGCGACTAACCCCCTGATGCTTGGCGGCCTCGGGTATGCGAGCGACGAGACCGGATGGCTGAGCCACGAGCCGAGGGACCCCGACCACGCGCTCGTCGTGAGCTTTCACACCTACAACTTCTCCGGATGCAGCGACGAGTCGTGCTGGAGCTCGACGATTGCCCCCCTCGCCAAGGTCGTTCCTGTCGTGACGGGCGAGTTCGGCGAGAACGGATGCATTGACAGCTACGACCTCGAGTACATGCCCTGGGCGGACGCCCATGGGGTGTCGTACCTCGGCTGGACGTGGGACTCGACGGGTCCACCCTCGTACTGGAACTGCAGCAGCGGGCCGGCGCTCATCAAGAACTACGACGGCGAGCCGACCGCCTACGGCATCGGGCTGAAAGAGCACCTCGCAGCCCTCGCCCGGGAGGGAGCCTCGTAGGAAGCGGCGCCGCGGCGCCGCGGGCGCGGGCTTTTCGGCCACCTTCGGGCCATCTCCCGTCGGGCGGTAGAGTGCGACCGTACAACTGAGCGTCGGAGTGCCGGGAAGACTGGTCGGCCGTGCGCTCTACGGGTGGCGTTCGAGGGCCAGGTCGTGGTTCTCGACATAGCCGGCCTCGTCCTCAGCCTGGTGCTCCTGGCCATGGCGGGCGACCAGTTCATCGTGGCTGTCTCGCGCATCGCCCGTGCGCTCCGGGTGCGACCGACCGTCGTCGGCGCCATCGTCGGGGGCGTCGGGACGAGCATCGCCGAGCTCGTCGTGGCGGGGCTCGCCACGCTGCGCAGCTCCTCTCAGTTGGCCATCGGCAGCATCGTCGGCTCGATAGTCGCCAACGTCTGCCTCGCCCTTGCCGTCGCCGCCCTTATCACGCCCGTGCGAGTCGACTCGGCCACCCTGCGGCGCGAAGCACCTGTGAGCGTTGCCTCGGTCGGCCTCTTTGCCGTGCTCATCGCCGGCGGTGCCACGATGGCGAAGGGGCTCGTGATGCTGCTGGCTCTCGTGCCCGTCGTCACGCTGTTGTTTCTGAGCGCTCGGGGTCGCCCGGAACGCAATGAGCTTGCGACTGAGGTCGTCGAGTTCCTGGAGGCGCCGGCCGTCCGGGCGCGCTACGAGGTCGTCCGCGCTCTCGTAAGCCTCGCCGTCATGCTCGGAGGCGCCGAGCTCATGGTGCAGTCCGCTCTCGGCCTTGCCTCCCGCCTCGGCCTCGCGGAGAGCTTCGCCGGGCTCACCCTCGTCGGCATCGGCACCTCCGCCCCGCTGATCGCCTCGTGCATCCAGGCCGCCCGGCGCGGTGAGCACGACCTCGTCGTGGGCAACGTGCTCGGCGGCAACCTCTTCATCGCTCTCGGAGGGGGAGCGATCGTCGGTCTCCTGGCCCACGGTGTCTCTCATGCCGACGGCGTCGGCGTCGCCTCTTTGATGCTCATGGGGGGTGTCGTTCTCGCCTCGTGGCTGGCGATGACGCGAGGTCGCGTCCTTGCCCGCTGGGAGGCGGCACTCCTCCTTGTCGCCTACGCCGCCGTGCTCCCTTTCGTCAACCGCTGAGGCGGTGCGGTCACCTCATGGCGTCGGCCCAGAGGGCGGCGTGAGGACCCGAATGTAAGCTACCAAGCAACATTCGAGGATCATCACGACGGGGACGCCTGATGTCGATAGTTGATACCCTCCGATCGGTTCTCCGGTTCCGTCGGATCGAGCTCGACGCCACCACTCGTCGTCTACGCGGAGCCGCCAGCGTCGCCGACCTCCGCCGGATCACGCGCCGGCGCCTGCCACGGGGCGTCTTCGACTACATCGACGGGGGAGCCGAGGACGAGATCTCCCTCCGCAGGAACGTGGAAGCATTCCGCCGGGCCGAGTTCAACCCCCGAGTGCTGAGCGGCATAGAGGAGGTCGATCTCTCTACCGTCCTGCTCGGCCGGGAGCTTCCCCTCCCCTTCGTGCTCGGGGCGACCGGTTTCACGAGGATCGTGAACCCTGCCGGAGAGCTCGACGTCGCCCGCGCCGCCGCCCGGGCAGGGCTTCCCTACACGCTTTCCACGCTCGGCACTCGCTCGATCGAGGAAGTGGCTGCCGCCAGTGACGGACCGAAGTGGTTCCAGGTCTACGTCTGGAAAGACAAAGGTCTCGTGAAGGAGATGCTCGCCCGAGCAGCTGCCGCCGGCTACGAGGCGATCGTCATCACCGTGGACACGGCCGTGCTCGGCAAGCGTGACCGGGACGTCCGCCGCGGCTTCACGCTCCCGCCCAAGATCGGTCCTGGAACCTTGATCGATGGTCTCGTCCATCCTGCATGGACTTGGGAGTTCGTGCGCTCCGAGCCCATCACCTTCGCCAACGTCGCCGACCTCGGCGTGCCGGACGGCTCGACGGCCGCCAGCCTCTCCGAGTACGTCAACTCCCAGTTCGACTCGGCCCTCTCCTGGCAAGACATCGACTGGTGTCGCAGCGTGTGGGAGGGCCCGATCGTGTTGAAGGGAGTCCAGAGCGTAGAAGACGCCCTTATAGCCGCCGACGCCGGTGTCGAGGCGGTGGCACTCTCCAACCACGGAGGAAGGCAGCTCGACGGTGCACCCCCGATACTGGAGCTCGTGGCTCCCGTGGCTGATGCCGTCGGCGATCGCACCGAGATCATCTGTGACGGAGGTGTCCGCCGGGGAAGCGACATCGTCAAAGCCGTCGCTCTCGGCGCCCGGGCCTGCATGGGAGGGCGCGCATACCTGTACGGGCTCGGCGCCGGGGGCGAGCGAGGCGTCAGCCACGTGATCGCCATGCTCGAGGGGGATATGCGCAGGACGATGATGTTGAGCGGCTGCCGGACGGTTGCCGACCTGACGCCGGAGATGATCCGCTGGCGCCCAGGGGGAGTGTGACCAGCCTCCGGCGGGCCGACTGTGACGATAGTGTGACAGCGAGACGAGATCCTGTGACGTACGCGTAGGGGGGTTGCAAATGCGGCCCGAGGAGTCGTGAGAGCCGCGAAGGCGGTCAGACCGACGGCCACCGCGACCTCGGGGACGGCGGGTGCCAAGCTGGTCGTCGAGGGTGTCAGCTTGTCCTTTGGCGGCTTGAGGGTTCTCGACAAGGTCTCGTTGTCCGCTTCGACGGGCGAGATCGTCGGGGTAATCGGGCCGAATGGTGCCGGAAAGACGACCTTGTTCAACGTGATCTGCGGTTTCGTGCGGGCCGACTCCGGGCGGGTGATCTGGCGGGGTGAAGAGCTGCAGCGCCACCGACCGCATGACCTCGCCAGGCTGGGAGTCGAGCGCACTCTCCAGGGCGTCGGCCTCTTCCCCAGCCTGAACGCTCTCGACAACGTGCTCGTCGGGACCACTCCCATCGGTCGACGAGGGCTTGCGAGCGAGCTCTTCGGGCTCTGGCCTTCTAGCCATTACGAGCGCCGTCTCCGTTCCCGTGCCATGGAGGCGCTCTCGGTCCTTCGCGTCGCCGAGTACGCGGAACGCTTCCCCTCGAGCATGCCCTATCCCGTCCAGAAACGCGTCGCTCTTGCTCGAGCCCTCGTCTCTGACCCGGATCTCGTCCTGATGGACGAGCCTGCGAGCGGCCTGTCTTCCTCTGACATCTCCGAGCTAGGCGAGCTGTTCAAAGGGCTCCGAGGCACGATCGGCATCCTCCTCGTGGAGCACAACATCGATCTCGTTATGGCGACCTGCAGCCGCATCTTCGTGCTCGACTTCGGAAAGGTGATCGCGTCGGGCACACCCGCGGAGGTCCGAGCGGACCCCGCCGTCAGGGCTGCCTACCTCGGCGGGGCGGGAGCAGAACAGGCCCGAGCAGGCGCCGGAGTGGATGGCGCAGGAGACGCCGGGGTGGGAGAAGGAGGGGCAGAACGTGCTCGAGGTTGACCACCTCAGCGTTGCCTACGGGCCCGTGACCGCCCTCACCGATGTCTCGCTCGAAGTACCTTCCGGCGCCATCACCGCAGTCCTCGGCGCGAACGGTGCCGGAAAGACCACTCTCTTGCGGACGATCAGCGGGCTCGTGAGGGCGAAGGAAGGCCGCATTTCCTATGGCGGGGCCGAGATTGGGAGGCTGGCGCCCGAACAGGTCGTGCGCCTCGGCATCGCGCACGTTCCCGAGGGTCGCGGGGTCATCACGGAGCTGACGGTCGAGGAGAACATCCGTCTCGGGGCTCTCTGGCGCCGACGGGCGCCCGACTACCAAGAGGGCGTCGCGACCGCCTTCGAGCTATTCCCGCCGCTCGCTGATCGCAAGCGCCGTCTCGCCGCCACGCTATCGGGCGGGGAGCGCCAGATGCTGGCAATCGCCCGAGCGCTTGCCGCTAAGCCGGAGGTGCTGCTTCTCGATGAGCCCTCGCTCGGGCTGGCGCCCCTCGTGACGGAGGAGGTCATGCGCGTGATCTCCCGCCTCGCGCGAGACAGCGGGCTGGGCGTCCTTCTCGTCGAGCAGAACGCGTCGAGCGCCCTTTCCATCGCGGACGGGGCCACGGTGCTGAATCTCGGTCGGGTGGTCGTCTCCGGCAAGGCGGCGACAATGGGGGACAGCGACGAGCTCCTCCGCCACTACCTCGGTCTGGATGAGAGCGGGGGACGAAGGAAGGGAGGCAAGTGAATGATCCCTCGGGCGTCTCGGCGGTGACGGGGATGGTGGGGAAGTGAGCCTCTTCGTCAACCTCACGCTGAACGGCCTCTCTTTCGGCGTGATCTACGCCGCTGTCGCTCTCGGGCTCGTGCTCATCTGGCGGGCGACGCGGGTCCTCAACTTCGC
>JASHRK010000028.1 GCA_030037405.1 Acidimicrobiales bacterium
CGCCGGTCTGGCTGGGACCGCCGGTCTTGCCCCGCCCGGTGCTTTCGCCCTCGCCGGGGCGACCTGGCGGCGGGCGATCCCCGTAAGCAGACCGGCAGCGACAAGAGCGATGACGAGGGCGGAGCCTCCGTAGGAGACGAACGGCAAC
Organism: Acidimicrobiales bacterium; assembly: GCA_030037405.1. Taxonomy (GTDB): domain Bacteria; phylum Actinomycetota; class Acidimicrobiia; order Acidimicrobiales; family Bog-793; genus JOPF099. The sequence continues at coordinate 149 of JASHRK010000028.1, forward strand.
GGGATGCCTGTCACCGGCAAGGCGTCGACCGTGCCGCCTATGTTGACGACGGCCTGGACCACGAGCCAGCAGGTGACACCGAGGGCCACGTAGCGGGTGAAGGGGTCCTTCTCCCGGGCGGCGATGCGGAACCCTGCCCAGGCGATGGCGGCGAACCCCGCGACGACGCCGAGCGTCCCGACGAGGCCGAGGTTGCCGCCGATGACGGCGAAGATGAAGTCGGTGTGCCCGTTCGGCAGGTACCCCCACGTCGTCACCGACCCGCCCACCCCGTCGCCCCTGATACCCCCTTGCCCGAGGGTCACGAGCGACTGGACGACCTGATAGCCGGTGCTCCCGGCGTGGGCGAAGGGATCGAGGAAGGAGAGCAGCCTGTCCCGGCTGTAGGGCTCGCCGAGGGCGAAGGCGAGCCCCGGCACGGCGACGAGCGCCGCGGCGGTCGCCAGCATGCGAACGGGCACGCCCCCCGCGAACATGAGGGCGAAGACGGTGGAGATGATCACTATGCAAGTCCCGATGTCGGGCTGCTTGATGATGAGGATGCACGCGAACGCCAGCAGCACGAGCAACGGGGTGACGATCGCCCGCCACGGGTCGGGGCGGGAGGCACGCCGGGCGATCAGGTCCGCCGCGAAGAGGACGACGGCGAGCTTCGTAAGCTCGGAGGGCTGCAGCTGGATGGGGCCGACGCCGATCCAGCGACTTGAGCCTCCGGCCGTGTTCCCGATGCCGGGGACGAAGACGGCCACGAGGAGGCCCATGCAGCAGCCGAGGAGCACGAGTCGCAGCCTTCGCCACGTTTGCATCGGGACCCGCGACGCCACGAGGGCACACAGCGTCCCGCCGGCGAGAAACGCCGCCTGCTTCACGAAGTCCCCGTACACAGAGGAGCCCGACTGCGCCGCGCCCACGGCCGAGGCGGAGAGGATGACCGGCAGCCCGATGAGGCAGAGGCCGGCGACGGCGACGACGAGGACGCGGTGCTCGATCTCGGGCGCCGTGGTGGCGCTCATCTCGACCCTCCTTGGCTCGCGAAGCTCGCTCGGGCGGCGCGGGCAAAGTCATCGCCGCGCTCGCCGTAGTTGCGGTACCAGTCGAACGAGGCACAGCCGGGGGAGAGCACGACTGCGTCGCCGGACCGGCTCAGCTCGCCGGCTATCTTCACCGCCTCGGCCATCGAGCCCGCCCGCCGCACGGGCACCCGGTCCTTGCCGGCGAAGGCGGCGACGATCTCGGAGGCGGACTCGCCTATGGCGACGACTCCTCGGAGCCTGCCGATGCCGGGCCCGCGTCCGCTCGCAGACTCCGCCTCGAGCCCGAAAGGGATTGCTCCCAGATCGAGCCCCTTGTTGCGACCACCGGCAACGAGGACGACGGACTCGAAGCCGCGTAGCGCCGCCAGCACGGCCGAGGGGGTCGTCGCCTTCGAGTCGTCGTACCAGGACACGCCACCGCTCTCGCCTACGAGCTCGATGCGGTGCCGCATCGCGACGCCCCGCCGGAGCGCCTCCCCGACGGCAACGGTGGCTCCACCGGTCGCAAGGGCTACGGCAGCAGCGGCGAGGGCGTTGAGGCAGTCGTGCGGGAGAGACCTCTGGAGCTGGTCGGCTCGGCAAAGCGCCCCCGCAGGCGACAGGAGGACGCCGTCTTCTTCGCGGAAGTCACCGACCTCGAGCCCAAAGGTCACAAGAGAGCTCGGCGCGGACGCCGCCCGGGCCATGACGACCGGGTCCTCTGCGTTCACCACCGCGACGTCCTCGTGGTCCTGGTTGGCCCAGATCCTCGCCTTCGCCGACGCGTACTCGTCGAGGTCGGCGTGCCAGTCGAGGTGGTTGGGAGCGAAGTTGAGCCAGCACGCGACCTTGGGCCGGAAGGTCTTGGTCCAGGCGAGCTGGAACGACGAGACCTCGACGACGAACAGCTCGGCGGCTCTGGCGGTGACCGCCTCGATGAAGGGCCGCCCGATGTTGCCCACGGCCTCGGCCTTGATACCCGAGGCGAGCAGCGTCTCGGCCACGAGGGAGGTCACCGTCGTCTTGCCGTTCGTGCCGGTGATGGCGACGACGGGCCGATCGCAGAGGGAGAAGGCGAGCTCGACCTCCGGCACGATCTTCGCCCGCTCCGCCACCTCGAAAACCGGGTGTGAAGGGGGGACGCCGGGCGAGAGCACGACGAGATCGGACCGGTCGGCAAGGGCGCGCAGCTGGCCCCGAGACGGCCGGAGGACGAGCTCCACGTCGATCGCTTCCGCCTTCCTCGCCATCGGCGGGCTCGGAGCGGCGTCGTCCACGGCGACGACCCTGGCGCCGCCCTCCACGAGGGCACTTGCGGCCGCCTGGCCGGTGACGGCGAAACCGACGACGAGCGCGCTCGACGGCGTGCTCGTCACTTGACCGACCCGGCAGAGAGGAAACCGGCGTAGAAGAGGCCGAGGCCGAGGGCGGTGCAGAGGCCGCTGAAGATCCAGAAGCGCACGGTGACGGTGGTCTCGGGCCACCCCATGAGCTCGAAGTGATGGTGCAGGGGCGCCATCCTGAACACCCGGGTGTGGAAGAGCCGGAAGGAGATCACCTGGATCACGACCGAGAGGGTGACGACGACGAAGAGCCCACCGATTATCACGATGAGAAGAGTGAGGTTCATCGACAGCCCGAGGCAGGCGAGGCCGGTGCCGATGGCGAGGGCTCCGGTATCTCCCATGATTATCCGGGCGGGGGCGGCGTTCCACCAGAGGAACCCGATGCACGCACCGCACATCGACACCGCCACGAGAGCGAGATCGATGGCGTGGCGCACCTCGTAGATCGAGTAGTGGCGGAACTGCCAGTAGCCGATGATGGCGAGGCAGCTGCTGGCGAGGGCCGAGGAGCCGGCGGCGAGGCCGTCCAAGCCGTCGGTGAGGTTGACGGCGTTCGAGAAGCCGACGATCACGATCACGCACCAGAGGACATAGAGGCCGGCGGGGAGCATCAGGTGGGGAAAGTCGTAGCGCGTGAACGAGATGTCTGTGTCGATGCCTGCCCAGTACAGGGCGGCGAGCCCGAAGCCGACGGCGACGGCCAGCTGCAGCCCTGCCTTGGCTCTCTTGTTGAGCCCGAGGCTGCGGTGCCGGCTCACCTTGAGCCAGTCGTCGGCGGCGCCGATGAGACCCGTGGCAAGGACCGCCAGGACGACGAGCCAGCCCGACCGCGTGAACGTCGCCTTCGTCCCGACGTGCCCGAGCACGTAACCGGCGAGCATGCCTCCGAGAAGCGCGATGCCTCCCATCGTCGGCGTTCCCTGCTTGGCGGCGTGTTGGGCCGGCCCGTCCTCGCGCACCTGCTGGCCGATACGCCACTTGATCAAGAAACGCAGCAGGAGCGGGGTACCGAACCCCGACACGAGGATCGCCACCCCGCCGGCGGTGAAGATCGAGATCATGCCGCACCCGCCAGGCGAGCCGCCTCCCCGGCGACGACGACACGGTCGTCGAAGGGGAACATCTCCTCCCCCACCTGCTGCGTCGTCTCGTGCCCCTTCCCGGCGACGAGGACGACGTCGCCTCTTCGCGCCATCGAGAGCGCCATCGCGATGGCCGCCCGCCTGTCGCGTTCGACGTGGAGATCGGCGCCGCCGTCGCAGCCTCTGCGCACCTGCTCGATGATGGCGTCCGGGTCCTCGTGGCGCGGGTTGTCCGAGGTGAGCACGGCGACGTGAGCGAGGCGGGAGACCTGGTGGCCCATACGAGGACGTTTTGCCCGGTCCCGGTCGCCACCGGCGCCGAAGACCACGAGGAGCCTGCAGCCCTCGCCGAGGAGGTCTCTCAGCGTGCTGCAGGCGTTCTCGAGACCGGCAGGCGTGTGCGCGTAGTCGACGAGCACGCTGATCCCGAGATCGTTCTCGACCGGTTCGAGGCGACCAGGCGGAGCCTTCGCCGCCTCCAGGCCGTCCGCGATGAGGTCGTCCTCGATCCCGAGAACACGGGCGGCGGCGGCGGCGGCCAGGGCGTTCTCGACGTTGAAACGCCCGACGAGGCCGAGCTTCACCGTCCTGCCCCGGCCGATCTCGAACCGGCTCCCTTCCGGGCCGACCACGAGTTGGGCGGCGTCGGCTACCGAGAAGCCGGTCACCTCGACAGCGGCCTCTTCGGCGAGCCGCCTGCCATAGCCGTCGCCGACGTTGACGACGCCACGTCGGGCGTGTTCGGGGGTGAAGAGGATCCTCTTCGCCTGGAAGTAGGCCTTCATCGTCTTGTGGTAGTCGAGGTGGTCCCGGGAGAGGTTGGTGAACACCGCGACGTCGTGGACGTAGCCGTCCACCCTGTGCTGGACGAGAGCGTGCGACGTCACCTCGACGGCCACGGCCGGGGGGCGGCGGGCACGGCTCCCGGCACGGCGCGCCTCCTCGAAGCACGACTGCAGATCGGGAGCCTCGGGGGTCGTGCGGGCGCCAGATAGCGTGCCGACGACGGTTGCGGCGTAGCCGGCCGCCTCGAGGATGGAGGAGACGAGGTACGCCGTCGTCGTCTTCCCGTTCGTGCCCGTGACGCCGATGGTGGAGATCCTCGAGGCGGGGTCACGGGCGACGGCACAGGCGGCGTGCGCCATCGCCTCCCGCGAGCGTCCTGCCGGCACGACGAGCTGGGTGGCCCCGCCCGCTTTGGCACCGAGGTCGCGTTCGCAGATGAAGGCGACGGCCCCGGCCCGGCGTGCCGCGGCGGCGAAGTCGTGACCGTCGTGACGCTCGCCCGGCAGGCAGCAGAACAGATCCCCGAGGGGAGGGGGACCGTCGCTCGGCGGGACGGCCCCGCGGGTACCGCCGGGCGGTCGGCGGACCTTGCGGTGGTCGTAGCGAACGGCGGCGACACGGCAGCGTTGCGCTCCGATGACCTCGAGCTTGCCGAGGGCCGCCTCCAACCGGTGCACGATCGCAGCAAGCTCCGTCGGGCGCCTCCCTCCGGCACCGGCGCGCACCGCGGCGCCGCCTTGCCGGCGCTCTGTGGCGGGCGCCGTCACGGCGCCGCGGGGTCACTCGAGGTGGCAGTGGACCCGCTCACCCCGTCGGGCGAGATGTCGAAGTGGCGTAGCGCGTACTTCATGATGGTGGCAAACACAGGTGCCGAGGCGTCGCCACCGTACATGTCCTCCGGGTGCTGCATCACGACGATGGCCGTCAGCTGTGGGTTCTGTGCGGGCACGAACCCGACGAAGGTGGCGTTCCAGGCGCCCGACTGGTAACCGGGTCCCGTCGTGCTCGGTATCTGGGCCGTACCGGTCTTGCCGGCGACGGTGTAGCCAGGGATCTGGGCAAGCGTGCCCGTGCCTTCGGACGTGACGTCCTCGAGCATGGGCAAGAGCTCATCGACGGTCGACTCGTCGAGCACCCGATGCCGTCTCGCCGCCGGGATCACGTGCTCCTTCCCCGAGGGGCCAACGGTCGCCTCGACGAGGCGGGGGGGCACGTACTCCCCGCCGTTGGCGACGGCGTTGTAGGCGTCGACGATCTGCATGGGCGTCACGGCCTCGCCCGTGCCGATGGGAACGGTCCCCATGTCGGCTGCCGACCAGTCGGCTCCCGACGGCAGGAGACCGGCCGACTCGCCCGGCCAGTCGAGGGCTGTCTTCTCGCCGAAGCCGAGGTCGTGGAGGAAGTAGTAGAGGCGCTCTCGACCGAGCAGGTGGGCGATCTCGATCGTGCCGACGTTGGAGGACTGGGCGAGGATCTGGCTGACCGGGAGCTGCTCCGTCGGGTGGTAGTCGGCGTCCTCGAACTCCCAACCGCCCACCCAGATGGTGAAAGGGACCGTGAAGTACTCGTCGGGGGTGATCACGCCGTCCTGCAGCGATCCCGAGATGGTGGCGAGCTTCATGACCGACCCGGGCTGGTAGACGGTGTTGGTCGCCAGGTTCTGCTCGGCCGGGACGACCTTGTCCCCGTCGCGGACGAGGTCCACCATGGCGAGCACGCCACCCGTCTTGGTGTCGAGGACGACGCAGATGCCGGCGCTGGCCCGCTGGGCCAGCATCTGGGCGGAGACTGCCTTGGTGACCTCGTACTGCAAGGGCTCGTCCACGGTGAGCACCAGCCCCTCGCCCTGGCGCGCCGGCACGACGTCCCGGGCGCCGGGCAGCTCGCTCCCGCTCGGGCCGACGATGACGTCCTCGGAGCCCGGGTGCCCGGCGAGCTCGGACTGGTACTGGTACTCGAGGCCGGAGAGGCCCTTGTTGCCATAGCCGACGATGCCGAGGACGGGTTCGAAGAGGGAGCCCGCCGGGTCGATCCTCTCGTCGTCGGGGACAAAGGAGATGAACGGCAGGTCGAGGGCCGCCACCTTGGACTCGGTCTCCCGTGTGACCTGGGTGGCAAGGGGCACGTACCCGTTGTGCTCTTCCAGTCTCGCCACGACCTCGGAGCGTGAGAGCCCGAGAACGCGTGCCAGCCCCGGAGCCGCCTTGGCGGCGTCATGGACGAGGAGGTCGTCCGCCACGACGTCGACCCTCGGCACCGAGAGGGCGAGGACGTTCCCGTTCCGGTCGTAGACCGTGCCCCGGATCGCCGGCAGGGTCACCTTCTCGTACTGCTCGTCGCTCCCGTAGGCGGCGTACTTGGGACCGTCCACGGCCTGCACCTGCACTACGCGGCAGGCAAGGAGAACGAGCACGGCCGAGGCGAGCACGAGCATGTGCTTGAGCCGCCTGCGATGGCGGGCGGCGCTGCGGCGGGGCGCGGGGCTGCGGCGGGGCGCGGGGTCGCGCGGGGGCGCCCCCCCGTGAGGGGTCCGACCGCTCGTGGATGTCGTGCGTCCGGTCAACGCGAGGTGGCGTGGTGGGAGGTGTGCGCGCCGGTTGCGCTCGCCCGGCTCGCCGAGCTGGCCGCCCTCGTATCGGCAGCGGCGTGCGCTTGCTCGACCGTCTCGCCGGGCTTGACGGGCGCGAGGTACTGGACTCCCCCCGGAGCGATCATCTTGAACCGCCTCTCGGCGATCGAGAGCACTCGGCTCGGAGCGGAGAGCTCGGCCCGCTCGAGCTGCAGGTTCTGCTGGTGGGCGAGGGCGTTCGCCACCTGCGACTGCAGCGCGTCGGAGCTGAGCTGCTCGTCGGCGAGGAAGGCATGGGCGGCGGCGGCAACGACGAGAGCGCTCGCGAGCAACCCGGCCGAGAGGCTGACGAGCACGCGGGCTTGGCGGCGCCGCGCCCGCTCGAGCAAACGGCGCCGGTCGACTACGCCGAGGCGCGGCCTGGCCGGCTTCGCGCTCTCGCGGGTGCCCTGCCGCCGCTCGACCGTCGTCTCGGCGACGGCCGCCCTCCTTACCGACATCACTCCACCTCCTCGCCGTCCCGCTCGCCTCGCTCTTCCGGCGCCCAGCTGCTCTGAGCGCCGGTCGCCCTCCAGGGGGCGTCGAGCCGCTCGGCGACGCGAAGGCGGGCGCTCGAAGCTCTCGGGTTCGCCTCGACCTCCTCTCCTCGCGCGAGGCGAGCACCCCGGTTGAGAACGGCGAGGGCCGGGACGGCGCCGCACACGCACGGGAGACGGCTTGGGCAGCTGCACCAGCCTGCCTCGGCTCGCGTGAACGACTGCTTGACGATCCTGTCTTCGCCGGAGTGGTAGGAGAGGACGGCTACGCGCCCGCCTGCGGCCAGAGCCGCCATCGCCTGGTCGAGCGCGCCCGGAAGGAGGCGGAGCTCCCCGTTCACCGTCACCCGGAGAGCCTGGAAGACCCGTGTCGCCGGATGACCGGAGCGGCGCCGGGCACCCGCCGGCAGCCCGGCCGACACCGCGGCGACGAGCCCGAGGGTCGTCGTGACCGGACGGGCGGCGACGACCGCCTTGGCGACTCGCCGACCGAAGCGGACCTCGCCATGCTCGGCGAAGAGTGACGCCAGCTCGGCTTCAGGCCACTCGTTCACGATCTCGGCAGCCGTGAGAGCCTCTGAAGGGTCCATCCGCATGTCGAGTGGAGCGTCGATACGGTACGAGAACCCTCGCCCCTTGGCCGCCAGCTGCCGCGTGCTCACTCCGAGGTCGAATAGGGCTCCGCTCACCGGCTCGCCCGGCGCCAGCTCGGCGAGCACTTCGCCCAGGCGGTCGAAACGAGCGTGCACGACGCCGGCGCGAGCGCCGAAGGCTGCCAGGCGCCTCCGAGCAACCGCCACGGCCTCAGGGTCACGGTCGAGCCCGATGAGACGGTGCCTGCTCGAAGCCTCGAGCAGGGCGGCGGCATGCCCCCCGTCCCCGACCGTGGCGTCGACGATCACCCCTTGGGGCGTGTCGCAAAGGGCCTCGACTATCTCGCCCACCATGACGGGCGCGTGCAGGAGCTCCCCGTTCACCTGCGGCCTCCCGGTCCACGACGCGCTTGCACACACCGCGCCGAGACTCGGATCGGACAAGGCGGAGAGGGGTAGTCCACCCGGTGCTCCGACCGGGAGGCCGCAGGTGAACGGGGAGCTACCGGGAAGGGCTGCCCGGGAGCCGTGACGAGGCGGCGGGGAGGTCTCACGACACGGCGAGCAGTGCGGCGTAGCGCTGGCATGACGGCTCACTCTCCCCCGCTCCTCCTCGCATCCCAGCGGCGCCGCGACCAGAGCTCGACTCGGTCGTGGACGCCGACGAAAAGGACGTCGTTCTCGAGCTCGGCATGCTGGCGGAGGTCGCCCGGTATCGCCATGCGCCCCTGGGCGTCGAGGCTGACCCGGTCGACATGCGAGAACCATTCCCGCACGTCGTCACGGGCGACTCGACCTTCGCTCTCTCGCTCGCGCTGGCGATCCGCCTCGGCCTTGAACTCCTCCTCTGTCCAAAGAGCGATGCAGCCGTCCTCGTGGGGAGCCAGGTAACCGGACGTCTCGAAGAACCCGCGGAGGCGCGCCGGCAGGATGATCCGCCCCTTGGCGTCGAGTAAACGGTCATAGCGACCGACGAACAGCTCCACCTGGCGGCCCTCTCAGCCCTTTCTGATCTCTCAGTTTGGGCCAGTCCTCCCCTGGTCCCCACTTCGCCCCACTTTATGGGCTGAGCCTCCACCCGTCAACCACGGGGTGTGGCGGGTTAGGGCAGAGCTGAGAGGAGCGCCTCCACGAGGTCGTCCGGATCGGCTTCGACCCTGCCCGCGAAGCTGCGCAGGAAGCGAAGGGCGCGGTCGCGCTCGAGGCCATCGAGGGCGAGGCAGTCGGCGAGTTCCGCCGTCGTGTCCCTGAGCGGCACCATCGAGTGGAACCACGCTCCGTGGCGATCGCGGCGTTGCGACATGCCCACGACCTTCCGGCCCCCCACCGTCACCTCGCCGGCGCCGAGCGCGGCGAAGCAGATGAGCCTCCCCCACTCCGTCGCGCCCGCCGCCGGCCCTTGCACGGCGACGTCGAGGCTGCCCAAGCGCTCGAGGGCGTCCTTGAAGGCGGCGCCGAGCCAGCCGAAGGACGCCCTCACGTCGGCGAGAAGGAGGGGGTCGCCCGCCGGCAGGTAGAGGTCGACCCAGACCTGGGCTCCCGGAGCAAGGTAGACCGCGCCCCCACCGCTCACCCGCCTGACCACTCCGACCTGCATGGCACGGCAGCATTTCCGGTCTACGACCGCATCTTGCTGGCTCGAGCCGAGGACGACAGCTCGATCCTCGACCCCACAGACGGTGACGAGCCGCCCCCCGCCTCCGGCTGGCGGCGGCTCGGCGCGAGCGACATGCCCGATCACCTCGACGGCGCGGCCGAACTGCCGCGTCAGCCGGAAGCTGGCGGCCTGCCTGCCCGCCTCGGTCAGACGGCTACCGCCTGGCCGAGCATGGGCTCGACGTAGGGGGTCCACTCGTCGCGGAAATCGCCGCTGGCGGCAAGCAGCCAGAGCCGCGAGCGGGGAGCGTGGGGCTGGCGGGTGAGATGGAAGCCCGCCTCCTCGAGCAGCCGGTCCTCCTTGCGCGTGTTGCACCTACGGCAGCAAGCGACCACGTTCTCCCAGGAGTGAGCCCCGCCTCGGCTCCGCGGGACGATGTGATCGATGTTCTCGGCCTGGGCACCGCAGTACTGGCACCTGTGCCCGTCCCTCACGAAGACGGAACGGCGCGTGACGGCGACTCTCGTCTGGTGAGGCACCTTCACGTAGTGGACGAGACGGACCACGGAGGGCTCCGGGAAGCACGCCTGAGCCGAGTGGTACGCGAGCCCCGTGTCATGCACGAGGACGGCACGCTCCGCCAGGACAAGGACGAGCGCCCGGCGAGAAGTCACGACCGACAGCGGCTCGTACGATGCGTTCAGCACGAGCGCGCGCCCGCTCATGTCAGCTCCGTTGCCGCGGCGAGCGCGAACGCCGGTTCGTCCTGCAGCGCATGGGTGGACGTTACCGCATGGTGGGAGATCTCAGGCGTGTTTCTCTGCACCATTCGAGGAACGCCATCACGTCCTCGGCGCTCGGACGCGCCCCGGCATCGCCGTAGGCGGTCTCCATCCGGAAGGCGAACCACTCCCGGGACGGCCCCGGAACATAGGGTGGGCGCGCCCACCAGCGGCGGGGAGTGAGGACCCTCAGCTGGTGAAGCGCCGTCCGCCAGATCTCGGGGCGCCTCGCCACGGCGCAGGCGGAGTGCCACCACCACCTCTTCAACTCTTGCTCCAGAGACCCGCCAAATCCTTGGCGTCATCCGGCCGGAGGAGCCCTGAAGCCCTCCAGGCAAGCGCCCCGGCACCGACGAGCGGGGCGTCCTCACCGAGGGCGACCGGCTCGATGCGAGCCCCGGCTGAGAACGAAAGCCGAGCGCAGGCGTCGATCTCGCGCTGGGCAGCAAGAAACAGACACGCCCCGTACCCGAGCGCCACCGACCCGCCCACGACGGCGAGGCGCAGGTCCAAGAGGTTGGCGACCGAAGCTACGGCCCTGCCGACAAGGCGGCCGACCCTCTCTTTCATCTCGTCGGGCGCCTTGTCCGGCGTCGTGCCCGTGATGCGTTCGATGGCGAGCCCGGACGCCTCGGCCTCCAGGCAACCGCGGGCGCCGCAACCACACTCGCGCCCGCCGGGCTCGACGATCAGATGGCCGATATGACCGGCGTTTCTTGCGGCGCCGTCGAGGAGGCGGCCGTCGAGGACGATGCCGCCCCCGATGCCCGTCGACACCACCATCGCCAGGTAATTGCTCTCGCCCCGGGCGCGCCCGCGCCAGCCCTCGGCGAGCGCCAGTACCTTGGCGTCGTTGTCGAGAGAGACCGGGATCCCCCCGTTCGCGATCGTTGGGAGCGCTGCCACCCGATCTACGAGCGGGAAGTCACGCCAGGCCGGTATGTTCAGGGGAGAGACAAGCCCATCTCGCATCGGCCCGCCGCAGCCGATGCCGACTGCACAGAGGTCTTGCCCGGCCGCTCGCGCCGCTGCGAGCGAGATCTCGACCAGGTCGCCTACGACTCCGAAGAGCTCCTCGGGGTCATTGGCCCGCGGCGTACGGGCACGATCGGCGAACGAGAGGCTTCCGGAACTGTCGACCAGACCAACGGCGATCTTCGTCCCGCCGATGTCGATCGCGAGGCATACGTCTTCGTCCTGCCGGTCATGCCGGTCAGTCACGGTGCCCGAAACGTGACCGCATTCGCCGTCGCATCTCGGACCACTCCTCGGCAATCCCGGTGCTCCGAAGTGGCTTGGCGGCGTGCCTCGAGCCGGCCGCCTGCTGCTGACCGCTCGGCTCGGCGCCCTTCACGGCGTGGCGGTCGGAGCCCTGGCCGACGCCCTGGGCAAAGGTGAGGGCCGAGAACGTCATGATGAGAACGCCGAAGATCCCGAGGGCGATCGAGGACCGGAACGTCAAGAGGAGGATCAGCGTGCCGGCGACGAAACCGAAGGCCCCCCACTTGGCCCGCCGGGAGCCATGGAACCGGTACGACACGTGGCTGACCCGGTCGACGAACTCGCGGTCGTGCTCTCGGAGCTTCTGCTCCATCTCGTGGAGGATCCTCTGTTCCTCCTCGGAAAGCGGCACGCCTCATCCCTCTCCGACCGGTCGGGTGAGCCATGCGGCACCGGCATCCGACTCCGGCGACCGACTCATTCCCGAGTTCTCTTGTAAACGTTACCTGTTCCGCCGACCACCCGCGGCCGCGCTGTCGCGCCTGGGGGCAGGGCCGTCGAGCCTGGGGGCAGGGCCGTCGAACGTGACGGCCGGCCCTAGGGCGCCGCGTCCGTACCGCACCCTGATGGCATCGACAGCGGCCTCCACCTCGGCGCGAGCTACCACCCGGGCTTCCGAGGCTCGGGCCACCTCCGACCTCCCGGCATCGCCGGAGGCCGAGAGCTCGTCCGCCGACAGCAACGACAGCTGCCGCGCTCCTGACGTGCTCACCGGCTCGAGGGACGACACGCTCACGCCGAGCAACCTGACGCCGCGACCGACGTCGACCGCTTCCAGCAGAGCGCCCGCGATGCGGGCGATCTCCAGCGAGCTGAGCAAGGGCGAGCGAAGAGACTGAGACCGGGTGATCGTGCGGAAGTCGGCGAACCGGAGCTTCAGGTTGACAGTGCGCCCGGCCAACCCGGCGGCTCGCAGGCGGGCGCCGACCGAGTCGGCGAGGCGGACCACCTCTGGATGCAGGTTGGCGTGGTCGTGCCTGTCGGTCGGGAAGGTCTCCTCGTTGCCGACCGACTTGAGCTTGGCGTTCGGTTCGACCCGGCGTTCGTCCCTGGCGAGGCTGAGAGCGTGGAGGTGGGACCCGACCGCCTTGCCGACGAGCCTCTCGAGCGTGTCTCGGTCGAGAGCGGCAAGCTCGGCGATCGTCTTGACGCCGTAGCGTCCGAGCCGCTCGGCCGTCTTCGGGCCCACCCCCCACAGCTCTCGGATCGGACGGGGGTGCAGGAACCGGATCTCGTCCTCCGGCCGCACCACTACTACTCCCCGACCTGGCACAGGGGCGGTTGCCGATGCCCTCGGCTTCGCCTCCTTCGAGGCAAGCTTGGCGATCAGCTTCGAGCGGGCGACGCCGACCGAGCAGTCGAGCCCAAGGGTCTCGCGCACGTTGCGGCGTATTCCCCAGGCGATCTCCTCGCTCGCGCCGAAGAGCCGGTGCGATCCCGAGACGTCGAGGAAGGCCTCGTCGAGGGCGATCGGCTCGATCACCGGCGTGAAGCTCCGGAACACCTCGTGCAGCTCGGCGCTCACCTCCCCGTAGCGTCCGTGCCGCCACGCGATGAAGACGGCGGAAGGGCAGCGGCGCCTCGCCTCGGCCATTGGCATGGCCGAGCGGACACCGCTCGCCCGGGCCTCGTAGGAGCAGGAGGCAACGACACCCCGGGGGCCGATTCCTCCAACGATGACCGGACGGCCCTTGAGAGAAGGATCGTCCAGCACCTCGACGGCGGCATAGAAACAATCCATGTCGACATGGAGGATCTCGAGCGCGTCGGCCTCGCACGAGCCGCCCGGGGCGGTCATACGAGCTCGAGACGGCGGAAGGCCTCGGCGTAGCGGACGCCGGCCTGGCGGCCGGCCTCCTCGGCTCCATCGCGAAGCGCCGAGGCGAACCAGTCGTTGGCGTCGGTCAGCTGGCTCTCGTGGCAGGCGACTGCTTGCAGCTTGAGCTCCATCGTCGAGGTGACGTCCACCCAGATGCTCGGTTCGAGCGAGCCGGACATGAGCACCGAGGCGACCTGGTGGGGACTGCCGGCGTCGGGAAAGTAGAGGGGCGAGCTGGCTGCAGGGGAGACGGCGTCGAGAGCGGCCCAACCTACCTCCCGATGATCGCGGTGGTTGTAGTGGTGCGAGCCGAAGAAGACGGCTGACGGGTCGGGACAGACGACGACGTCGGGTCTCACCTCTCGGATGATCCTCACGATCTCGCGGCGCGTAGCATCGTCGTTCTCGATCTCTCCGTCCGGTCGGTCGAGGTGGTGGAGGCGGCGCGCCCCGAGCAGCTCCGTCGCCCGCCGGGCCTCCTCGAGCCGACGAGTCGCAACCTTCTCGGGCTCGTCACCCGGCGTCACCGAACCCTTGTCGCCCGACGCCACGAGCAGGACATGGATCTCGCAACCTGCCCGCGCCCACCCCGCCAGCGTGCCGCCACAGGAGATGTCGGGGTCGTCCGGATGGGCGTAGACGGCAAGGACGCAATCGGGGACGTCCGCCAGCAAGCTCTGCCCTTCACGCCGGGCCATCCCCACCTCTCAGGCCCCTTCGATGAGCCCGAGCTCGCGGGCGAAGTCTCCGACATCCTCGAATCCTTTGTAGACGCTCGCAAAACGCACGGAGGCGACGTCGTCCAGCCTCCTCAGGCGCTCCAGCACGGCCAGCCCGATCTGCTCACTCGTCACCTGCGAGCCGAGCTCGCGCATTGCCTCCTCGACGTCTGCGGCGAGCTCGCCGATCTGGGAGTCCTCGACGGGCCTGTTCTTGCAGGCGGCCCTCACCCCGGCGGCCACCTTGGCGCGCTCGAAGGGCACGAGCTGTCCGGAACGCTTCAGCACCGAGACGACAGCCACCGACGCCCGCTCGTATGTCGTGAAGCGCTGGCCGCAGGCGGCGCACTCTCGCCGGCGGCGTATCGCTTCGCCCCGCTCGACTTCCCGCGAGTCGACGACGCGGTCCTCGACGGCTCCGCACCACGGGCACCTCACGCACCGACCGTACTCCCGGCGACCTACCGGGGGAGCAACAGCCTGTCGCCCGGTTGCAGCATCTTCCCGTGAAGCTGGGACTCGAGCTCGGCGACGAGGGGCCGGGGGTCGGCTCCTGGCTCGACCCGGAGGGCGATCGACCACAACGTCTCTCCCGGACGGACGACGTAGGACATCTCCCGGCCGGCAGGCACCGATCCCGGAAGGGTATGGATCTGGACGTGATGAGCAGCCGAGGCGATGGCACCGACGCCGAACCAGGCGCCGGCGAGCACTGCGAGGGTGGCGGCGCCGGGGAGGAGGCGCCGCAACCCTCGCGGCCCGAAGATGGCCGTGCGCCCTCTCGAGGGCACGGCAACCAAGTGGTGGTCGTGGGGGGTGCGGGCGGCGCGATCGTGTCGGCGGATCGGCTCGGC
>JASHRK010000029.1 GCA_030037405.1 Acidimicrobiales bacterium
AACCCCATTCGTTCCGAGGTCGTGGTCGGGATGTCGATCGTCGCTAGTGGGTTGGTGGCGACGCTCGGGCGGGTCATGGTGGTGCCGCACGAGCGGGCGGCCGGCGAGTGGCAGGCCGAATGGCACGTCCTCCCCCAACTGGCGGCGCTTTGTGCCGGATCGCTCTCGAACTGTGGCGAGGTGGCCCGCCACCTGACGGTCGACATCGAGACGATGCGACGCAATCTCGGAGTCGGGGGAGGCCGGATCCTCGCAGAGGCATTGATGACCGGGCTCGCCCCTGCCATGGGCCGCGAGGCGGCGCACGACCTCGTCTACGAGGCGGCGCGTGACGAGGGCGACCTCGTCGACGCCCTCAGGCGGCGCATCCCGCCAGAGCATGCCGAGCTATTCGAGAACGTTGCGAACCGCACCACCTACGACTCGTACCTCGGAGAGGCGCGCCGGGTCTGTGAGGAGGGTCTGGCGGCTTGGAGACAAGCATCGCGGCCGACCAAGGAGGTGACGAGATGAGCGACCTCAGAGGACGCACGGCGCTCGTGACCGGTGGCGGGGCCGGCCTTGGGCAGGCCATCGCCATCGAGCTCGCCAAGGCGGGCGCCGCGATAGCCGTCGTCGATATCGACGAGGATGCTGCGCGAGACACGGCAGACGTGCTCGAGAAGGAGGGCACCGAGGCGAAGGCGTACGTCGCGGACGTCTCGAACCGACAACAGGTCGATGCCACCTGGGACGCCGTGGCCTCGGAGATGGGCAGCCTGGACATCGTTGTCAACAACGCCGGCGTGAGCTTCGTCGGCCCGCACATCGTCGAGACCACCGACGAGGCGTGGCACAAGTCCATCGACGTCATGCAACACGGCGTGTTCTACGGGATGCGAGCGGCAGCCCGCCACATGTTGCCGCGGCGCGCGGGGAGCGTGGTGAACATCTCCTCGATCCGAGGCTTTTCCTCGAACCCGGGCCGCGTCGCCTACTGCGCCGCCAAGGCCGCCGTCATCATGATGACCCAGGTGGCGGCGGCCGAGTGGGCGTCCTCGGGGGTGCGAGCGAACGCCATCGCACCAGGAGTACAGCGCACGCCGATGTGGGAACGGGACGCCGCGCGGGGAGCCGTCGACGAGAAGACGATCCTCCGTGTCCTCCCGGCCAGGCGCCTCGGCGACCCTGCCGAGGTCGGCCGGCTCGCCGTCTTCCTGTGCAGCGACGACGCCGCCTACATAAACGGCTCCTGTATCACGATCGACGGTGCCCTCACGGCAGTGCCGATCGGCTGAGGAAGAGAAGGAGGCAAACCATGAGCGATGGCTCCACCGCACGTCTCGAGAAGGCGGTTGGCGAGAGCTTCCCGTCCGAGCCGCGCCACGTGCGGCTGCGGCGAGTCCTCGAAGACCGCTCCCTCGACTGCCTCGTTGCTGTCGGGGCGCGTTATGCCACCTGGCTCACCGGCTACGCCAGGTATTTTGCCGGGACGTCGGCGACGGTCGTCACGCCCGACGGTGAGGTCGAGCTCGTCACCTCGCCAGACGAAGCGCCGGTGGCAGAGCGCGAGAGCTCGGCGAGACAGGTCAGCACGTATGGGACGGGCGGTTTCGGCCTCGACCTCGACCCGCTCTCGACCTTGCTCGGCGCCCTCGGCGAGACCGACCTGGTGACCAAGGCGAGCACGATCGGCGTGGCAGGGCTCGACCCGGGCTTGCTCGCCAGGCTTGGTTGGTCGCGGGCGATCGACGTCGGCGGTGCCGTCGAGCAGGAGATGGCAGTAAAGGACAGAGACGAGGCGGAAAAGGTGGCGGCCTCGTACAACCTCTGTCTCGCCGCCCAGGCCGTCGTTGCCGAGGGGGTGGCGGAGGGTGCCTCGGAGCTCGAGCTATTCACGCGGGCGCACTCGACTGCCCAGCTCGCCTTCGGGGCTCCCGTCGATTTCATCTCGGATCTCCTCGCGGGCCCGAACTCGGCCGAAGTCTGTTGCCCGATCGTCGTGGCGGGACCTCGGCGACCGAAGGTCGGCGAGCCGGTCGTCGCCGACATCGCCGTGGGCGCCGGCGGCTACTGGGGCGACACGTGTCGGACCCACCTGAGCGGTCAGAACGACGAGCTTGCCTCACAGCTCGAGCGGCTCGCATCCCTCCTAGACACAGCCGTCGCAGGTATGCGTCCAGGTCAGAGCGGTCGCGAGGTGCACGCCGCGATGGCGGCGGCGATCAAGGAGGCCTTTCCCGGCTCCGAACCACTTCCCCACCACGGTGGGCACGGCGTCGGGCTCGGGCCGTGCGACAGTCCTCACGTCATCCCGGCTGACGAGACGCTCCTTCGACCGGGGATGATCCTCGCCATTGAACCCGGGGCCTACTTCAAGGGCCGTTACGGCATCCGCCACGAGAACGAGTACCTGATCACCTCGTCGGGTGGCATCGAGCTGAACACCGCCCTCGCTGCTGCAGGAGTGGGGGCAGCATGAGCTCGGAGGGGTCCACGGCAGCGGGCAGCCGAGGGGAGGAAGAGATGACTCTCGTGAGCGGGGTCGATCATGTCGGGCTCACAGTGACCGACCTCGAGAGGTCGGTCCGTTTCTACACCGAGGTGCTCGAGTGCGAGGTCGTGGTGGAGCAGGAGAAGGAAGGCGGCTACCTCGCCGCCATCGTCGGT
>JASHRK010000030.1 GCA_030037405.1 Acidimicrobiales bacterium
GTCCAGGCGGTAGGTCCCGCGCAGGAGCGAGAGGACGTCGCCGAGAAGCTCGGAGTAGGCGGGCGTCTCGGCCTTCGGCTGCTGCAGCATCTCTGCGGTGAGCCCGAGGAGCGGGGACTCCGCCCTCTCCCGGAGCGACGGCGGGGCCGGGATCAACAGGCCATTGGCGGTGTGGGTCGGCTCGCTCTTGCGGCCCGAGGATCGGTCTGCCGCCGCGGTACCGGCGAGGGGCCGCTCACCGCGCGCAGCCGCGAGTCGCTCGGCAAGGAAGCTCCGTCCCCCGGACCGCCCGATGCCGAGGTCGATCCGGCCCGGGTGGGCGGCGTCGAGAAGCCCGAACTCCTCCACGATCGACAAGGCCGTGCGATGACCGCTCTGCACGCCGCCCGAGCCGAGGCGGATCGTGCTCGTCGACCCTGCCACGAGAGCGATGAGCACCGCCGGCGACGTGCAGGCGACGCCCGGGTTCAGGTGGTGCTCGGCAAACCAGTAGCGGTCGTAACCGACCGCCTCGGCCCTCTGCACCAGCTCGACGGTGTTGGCTATCGCCCTCGCTGCGTCAGAGCCGGAGCTCACCGGGACGAGGTCGAGGATGTTGAGCGGAACCCGTGCTCCTGTCATGACGCCTCCTGCCGCGCTGCCTGTGCCCCCGCCCGACGGCGGGCGGGCGGCAGGCCCAAGTGGTCGCGAAGAGTCTCGCCCTCGTACTCGCTACGGAACGCCCCCCGTTCCTGCAGGATGGGCACGACGCCCTCGACGAAGTCGTCCAGCCCACCGGGGGTGACGTGGGGCACGAGGATGTAGCCGTCGCAGGCGCGCGCCTCCAACGCCTCGATCATGTGTCTCGCCACCATCTCTGCCGTGCCGACGAACGAGGCTCGTGCGGTCGTCTCGATGACGAGCTGGCGGATCGAAAGCCGCCTCTCCGCCGCCATCGCCCGCCACTGCGCCACCGTCTCGGCGCGGTCGCGGAACATGTTGGCACGGCCCTTTGAGATGCTCGCCTCGGAGTAGTCAGGCTCGATATCGGGGAGCGGTCCGTCCGGGTCGTAGACCGAGAGGTCACGGTTCCATAGCTGTTCGAGGAAGAGGATCGCAGTCGGGCCGCTCACCTGCTGCCGGCGCACTTCGGCGGCATGCTCAGCCGCCTCGTCCTCGGTGTCACCGAGCACAAAGGTCGCAGCGGGGAGGATCTTCAGCTCGTCGACCTCTCGCCCGTAGCGTGCCAGACGCCCCTTCACGTCCTCGTAGAAACGCTGCCCCGGGCCGATCTCACCATGACGGGTGAAGATGCAGTCGGCGGCCTCGGCCGCGAACTCGCGTCCGGCGTCGGAGTCGCCCGCCTGGAAGATCACAGGCTGGCCCTGCGGCGAGCGCGGCACGTTGAACCGCCCGGCGATATCGAACTGGGAGCTGTGGTGCTCGAAGGTTCCCTCGCCTGGATCGTCGAGGTACCGGCCCGACGCCGCGTCGGCCACGACCGCGTCGTCTGACCACGAGTCCCACAGCTCGCGGGCGGTGGCGAGGAAGTCCCTCGCCCGCTCGTAGCGATCCGCCTCGGGAAGGTACCCGCCGCGGCGGAAGTTCTCACCGGTGAAGGCGTCCCAGGACGTCACGACGTTCCAGGCGGCGCGGCCGTTCGACAAGTGGTCGAGCGAGGCGAACTGGCGGGCGACCTCGACGGGCTCGTTGAAGGTCGAGTTGATCGTTCCGGACAGGCCGATCCGCTCGGTCACCGCGGCAAGCGCCGCGAGGACGGTGAAGGTGTCGGGCCGCCCCATCACGTCGAGGTCGTGGATCCGGCCCTTGTGCTCGCGGAGCCTGAGGCCCTCCGCCAGGAAGAAGAAGTCGAACTTCGCCCGCTCCGCCGTCTGGGCGAGCTTCACGAACGACGCGAACTCGATATGGCTGCCAGCGGCCGCGTCACTCCATACCGTCGTGTTGTTGACGCCCGGGAAGTGGGCGGCGAGATGAATCGGCCGCGACGGTCGCTCAAGCGGCATAGCGGCTCTCCGGTCGCTCGAGCCCGAGCCGGCGCCGGAGGCTGGCCGAGCCGTCCGGCTCTCCCATGACGCCGGAGCGCCGCAAGAGACCGGCGACGTCTTGAGCGATCATGTCGAGGTCGTGCGGCACGACGGCGGGCCGCAAGCGCACGCCGTCGAGGCCAGCGGCACGCCACTCCGTCACCAGGTCGGCGAGCCCCTCGGGAGAGCCGACGAAGACGGCGGCTTCGGAGGAGAGCTCACATCCGTCCAACTCGTCGAGACGCTCCTTGCGTGCCACCGCGCTGGCCTCGGTGTCGGCGAGGAGGACGACGAGGTCGCCGAAGACACGGAGCGGCTCGCCGAGGCGTCCGACGCTCTGCTCGTGCGAGCGCGCCTCGCCGATCAAGGTCCGGACGTCCTCGGGCGAGCGCGGGGTCGTGAACACCACGTCGGCGCTCCTTGCCGCCAGCTCGAAGGCGCCTGGCAGGCCGGCGAGCACGGCTACGACCGGTTGCCCCTGGGGCGGACGAGGGGTGATGGCCGGCCCGCGGACAGAGAACCACCGTCCCTCGAAGTCGACGT
>JASHRK010000295.1 GCA_030037405.1 Acidimicrobiales bacterium
AGTCGTCCAGGTCGGCGAAGATGGTGTCGCCCGACTCCGTCGTCCCAAGATTGAGCGAAGCCTCCTCGGTCGAGCTGTAGACCCCTCTGTACGTCTTCAGACTGCGGGCAGGCACGGCGATGTGCTCGGGGATCCCTGGACCTTCGTCGGCCTCGGGGGCAGGATTGAGCGGCGTCGCCTGGAAGCTGCACCCGCCAAGAGCCTCGCCACCGACCACGTTCGGGGCGGCTCCGCTGTCACCGAACTGAGGAGGCGTCTCGTCGTCCAGGCACGTCATGTTCCCTGCGACGAGGTTGTTGTCGAGCTCCATGGCATCCGGGTCGCCCATCGTGTTGCCGTCGAATGTGGCGTTGCCGCCTATCTCGTTGCGGAAGGACCCCATCCAGCAGGAGGTGAGACCGCTCACGTCGAGGCTGCCGCCGATGGAGTCGTCCTCGAAGTCGGTAAACACTGGCGTGTAGTCCAAGGTCGGATCTTCCGACCACGGCTCTAGGTCGGTGAGGGTCGCCGTACCCGGCTCTTGCGCATTGCAGGTCTCGGCTGCGGGTCCGCCACCACCGCCGAGGACAGAGACGTTGCCGGCGATGGCCGTCGAGTGGACGACGACCCCTTGGGAGTCGATCGCCGTGAGGTTTCCACCCACGCGGTCGTAGGTGATGCCAGTGGGGCACGCGATGTTCGGGGAGCAACCGAGAAGGAGAGCGCCACCGCTGTCCACGAGCACGTTGCCTCCGACGTCCACGGTCGCCGACACGACGGGTGTCCCGGTTGTCGGATCACCGGCCGTCACGTCGTCGAAGAGCGCCCCGGGGGCAACGGTCAGATCGCCGATCACGTCGACGTTGCCGGCTGTGGCAAAACATACCCCTGTGATCGTCATCGACCCGTAGGTCCCGGGAGCGATCTCACCGCCTGAGCAGTCGTAGGAACGCGAATTCGAGTAATGCGTGCGGGCGGTTGCTCCGGCGGCGGACGCCGGCAAGAAGAGCAGCCCAATCAGGACTGCGCCTGCTGCGGCCGCAGCACGCAACTTGACGGTGGGGATCATGACCGGTGTCTAGCCACGTTGCAGGGAACTGTCAAGCACGACTTTCCCGAACTGGCGCTCTGTCACTCTCTCGACCGGGGCCGTGGCGACTCTGGCGGCTCTGGAGGACGAGCACTGGGCGAGCTGCCATGATCGCAGACGTGACGACAGCTCACGGCACCCATGACCATGTGGAGGACCCTCGCAACGAGACGATCCTGATCTCGGTGAACGGCACCCTCGTCCCGCGGGCGCAAGCCGTCGTGAGCGTCTTCGACGCCGGCTTCGTCCTGGGCGACGGCGTGTGGGAAGGGCTGAGGGTGGTGGGCGGGCACCCTGTCTTCCTCGAGGAGCACCTGGACCGCCTCGAGTCGAGCGCGGCGGCGATCGCCCTCGACCTCGGGCTCACGCGGGAGGAGCTCACCGCCCGGCTGTACGAGACGCTGCGAGCAAACGGGATGACTGGGGACGGGGTGCACGTCCGCCTCATGGTGACCCGCGGGCCGAAGTCGACCCCATACCAGGATCCGCGCATGTCCGCCGGACCGCCGACCGTCGTCATCATCGCCGAGCACAAGGAGCCTCTCCCCTCGACCGCTCGCGACGGGCTCTCCCTCTTCACGGTCCACGTCCGCCGGGCGTCCCCAGACACCCTCGACCCGAAGCTGAACTCCCACAGCAAGCTGAACGACATCCTCGCCTGCATCCAGGCGTACACGGCGGGAGCGGACGAGGCGCTCATGCTCGATCCGCATGGTTTCGTCTCTACTTGCAACTCGACTCACTTCTTCGTCGTGCGCAGGGGTGAGGTGTGGACCTCTACCGGCGATTACTGCCTCGGGGGGATCACCCGCGCGAACGTGCTGCGGCTCTGCGCCGAGGCGGGGATCGTGGCCCGGGAGCGCAACTTCAGCTTGATAGACGTCTACGGCGCCGAAGAGGCCTTCGTGACCGGAACGTTCGCGGGGATAGTGCCGGTGAGCGCCGTCGACGGGCGCCGCATAGGCGCAGGGACGCGTCGCCCGATGGTCGAGAGGCTGCAATCGCTCTACCGCGAGCTCGTCCTCGACGACGTCCGCCGGCGGGCGGCGCCTTGAGGTCGCAGGCATGACGGGCGGCGTGCGCCTGGCCGTCTGGTCGATGCCGCGCAGCACGTGCACAGCGCTCATGAGGTCGTGGGAGAACCGCCCAGACTGCCGCGTCGTCGACGAGCCGTTCTACGCCTACTACCTCCTCGCCACGGGTGTCGACCACCCCGGGCGCGACGAGGTGATCGCGGCGGGCGAGACATCCTTCGAGGCGATAATCGCCGAGCTCACGGGGCCCGTGGACGGCGTCTTCTACCAGAAACAGATGGCCCATCACATGCTTCCATCCGTGCCCAGAGAGTGGATCGGATCGGTCACGAACGTTCTTTTGATCCGAGACCCGGCCGAGGTCGTGGCCTCGTACGTCCGCTCGCGGGCAGAGGTGGCGCCCGGCGACATCGGCCTTGCCCAGTTGGTCGAGCTCTACGAGCAGCTGTCGGGCAGGGTGCCCGTGATCGACTCTGCCGACCTCCTGCGCGACCCTGAGGCCTACCTGCGCTGGCTGTGCGACCACATAGGTGTCGAGTTCACCGAGGCGATGCTGCGCTGGCCCGCCGGTCCGCGCGCCTCCGACGGCATCTGGGCTCGCTACTGGTACAAGACGGTGCTCGCCTCGACCGGATTCGAGCCGCACCGCCCCCGCAGGGTGGAGCTTCACGGGGCGGCTCTGGAGGTCGCAGCAGGGCTCCGCCAGCACTACGAGCTCCTTCACTCCGTCCGGGTCGTCCTGTGATCCGCTGCGAAGCAGTCGGGCGCCGAGCGCGTGGCGCGCCGCCTTCTACACCCTGAGGTTGACGCAAGGCGGATCGCAGTCAACCCTGCGGCCCACCCTGGGGCCGACGACAGGACGAGGCGGTCGGAGGACGATGAGCCCATGAGCACAACCGACTACGCCATCAGCATCGCACTGATCCTCATCGTCGTCCTGCAGGTGCGGAGGAGCCGCATGACTCTGCGCAGCCTCGTCCTACCTGTCGTCGGCGTCGCCCTTGCTGCCGACTACTACTTGAAGGGCGTGCCCACAGCAGGGAACGACGTCATCTTGGACGCCGTCCTCGGTGCTGTCGGTGGCCTGCTCGGTGGTCTCGCCGCCGTCTTCACCACCGTCTGGCGGGATAACGACGGCGTCGCCTGGTCCAAGGCGGGGGCTCTCGCCGGGGCTCTCTGGGTCGTCGGGGTCGGAAGCCGGCTGGCGTTCGAGGAGTACGTGACGCATGGCGGCATGTCCTCGCTCATCCGGTTCAGCGCCGCCCATCAGATCACGAGCCAGAGCGCCTGGGTGGCTGCCCTGGTCATCATGGCCCTGGCGGAGGTGGTCGTCCGCCAGTTCGTTCTGAGGCTCCGTGGTTACCGCGCCGCTGCGCCTCTATCGCCTCCGAACGGGGCCGAGGCTTGCCAGGCGGCCTGACGCTCCGTGCTCGGCCGACCGGAGGATCCTCGTCCGTGCCTCGCCGACTGCGTCTCTTCGAGACTGACGAGACCTAGCATGCGGCCAATGTTGCGTCATCCGGCGGTCACCGGGGGACCCGGCGCCGCGACGTCAGGTAGCGAGGCGCCGGGCGCCGCGACGTCAGGCAGCGAGGCGCCAGCTGCGGAGTCAGGCACGGAGGGTTACCCCGGTGGGTATCGGGCCAGGTCGTACGTCGCAGCCGCCCGCCAGGAGGTCGAAGCTCGCCACGGCCGCCGGCAGCGCACGGTCTACCCGCTCCGGGTGGTCAGCGTCGTGGTGGTCGTCGTGCCGTCGCTCCTCTACAGGCCGGGACCGGGGCTGCACGGCACGGGCCTTGGCATCGCCCTCAGCCTCTTCGTCTACGGAGCCGCGCTGTTGGTTCCGCTGGTTCCGGCTGTCGCAGGACCCTCGCTTCAGACGAGCATGGCGTCGTTCGCCGTCCTCCTCGCCGGCGGCGCCGCCGGGGTGGCTCTCGCCTCTCTGCAACCGCAGGCGACCTCCGAGATACCTGTGTGTGCCGTCGTCCTCCTGGCGGCGCTTCGCTTTCCGCCGCGAGTGGCCGGCGCCCTGGTCGCTCCGCTCTGCGCCGGCCTCGCCGTCGCCTACTCCTTCAATTCCCCCGCTCTCGACGTCGTCGGATCGGTCCTTCTCTGCGTCGTCCTCGCCGTCGTGGGCGCGATGGCGCGAGACGCCCACAACAGCCGGGACCGCACGGAGATCCTTCTCGCCGAGCTGGAAGCGGCGCGCGACGATCAATCGCATGCGGCGGCGATCGAGGAGCGCGCCCGCATCGCTCGTGAGCTCCACGACGTTCTTGCTCACTCCCTCTCGGGCCTGTCGATCCAGCTGGAGGGGGCCCGCAAGCTGGCTTCTGCGAGCGGCGCGAGCGCGGGGCTGCGCGAGGTCATCGACCGATCGGCCGCGCTCGCCAAGGAGGGACTGACGGAAGCGCGCAATGCCGTCGACGCCCTCCGAGACGACGGCGCCACGAGCCTCGCACGGCTCCCGGAGCTCGTCGAGCACTACAGGCACGACTTCGGGTTGCCGGTCGACTTCGCCTGCGAGGGGAGGGAGCGACCTGTCCCGGGCGAGCTGAGCCTGACCCTCTACCGGGTGACGGGCGAGGCTCTCACCAACGTCCTTCGCCATTCCCCGGGGGCAAGGACAGAGGTACGGCTCGCATGGGGAGCAAGCGAGCTGCGCCTACGGGTGAGAAACGACGCCCCTTCCAACACCAGCCCCCCTCCCGGTAACGGGTGGGGCCTGATCGGCATCCGCGAGCGGGTGAGCCGTCTCGGCGGACGCCTCGTAGTCGGCCCGCAGGGCTCCTCATGGGTCCTCGAGGTGACGCTGCCGGTGCCCTCCGAGGCAACGGCGTGACGGGCGGGCCAGCCACTAGCGGGCAGGCGATCAGGGTGCTCATCGCTGACGACCAGCGCGTCGTGCGCGACGGTCTCGGCATGATCGTCGACCTGATGGAGGGCGTCGAAGTCGTCGGCATGGCGGGGGACGGCGCCGAGGCAATGGCGGCGGTCGCCGAGCTCGCCGCCGACGTCGTCCTCATGGACCTGCGGATGCCGGGCACCGGCGGCGTCGAGGCGACCCGCGCCATCCGGGCTGCGGGCGGGGCTGCCGTCGTCGTCCTCACCACATACGTCGACGACGACTCTCTCTTTCCTGCCCTCCAGGCCGGCGCCGCCGGCTACCTCACCAAGGACGCGAGCGCCGAGCAGATCGAGGCTGCCATCCGCGCCGTCAGCGCCGGCGGGACATGGCTCGATCCCGTCGTGCAGAGGCGGCTCCTCGACGCCGTCGCATCGCAGGAGCTGGCCTCCGCGCTCCCGTCCGGAGACGGTGCCGCCGCCGGCTCGACGGCCGCGCACGGGGCAGCGGCCAGCTCCACGGGCGCGCCGGGGGCAGCGGCCAGCTTCCCCGACGGGCTCACCGCCCGCGAGGTCGAGGTGCTCACCCTCGTCGCCGAGGGACTCTCCAACGACGAGATCGCGAAGAGGCTCTTCCTCGGCCGGGCGACGGTCAAGACCCACGTCAATCGGATCTTCGCCAAGACAAGAGCCCGCGACCGTGCCCAGGCCGTCAGCTATGCCTACCGGAACGGGCTCGCCGGGCCCGGCGCCTGAGGACCTGCGGCAGAGAGCTCACGCACGTGCCCGACCGGCTCTCGACCTACCGGGCGAGACGCGACCCCTCGAAAACGCCCGAGCCCATGGGCGATCAGGCGCCACGGGGCGAGACGGAGCCGCCCGGCGGCGAGAGCAAGCGCCGGGGAGGCGGGCGGAAGAAGAGGTCGCCCTCCTTCGTCATCCAGGAGCATCACGCCCGGGCGCTTCACTGGGACTTCCGCTTGGAGCGCGACGGGGTGCTCGTCTCCTGGGCGCTGCCGAAGGGCCTCCCCGTGACGCCGGCGACGAACCACCTCGCCGTCCACACCGAGGACCATCCGCTCGAGTACGCGAGCTTCGAAGACGAGATACCCGGGGGCGAGTACGGCGGCGGCAGGGTCAGCATCTGGGACCGCGGCCACTACGAGCTCGAGAAGTGGAGCGAGAGCGAGGTCATGGTCGTCCTCCACGGCCGGCGGGCGAGCGGTCGTTACGTCCTCTTCCCGACGAAGGACAAGAACTGGATCATCCACCGCATGGACCCGCCGCCCGAGGGTTTCGAGCCTTTGCCCGAGCACGTCCGGCCGATGCTCGCGCTGGCGGCACCGCTCCCGAAGAGCGACGAGGCGTGGGCGTACGAGTTCAAGTGGGACGGCGTCCGTGCCCTCGTCTACGTCGAGGGCGGCCGCGTTCGCGCCTACAGCCGCAACGACAAGGAGCTCGTGTCGTCCTTTCCGGAGCTTCGCGACGTCGGCGACTTCCTCGGGGCGCGCTCGGCGGTGCTCGACGGGGAGATCGTCGCCCTCGACGAGAAGGCGAGGCCGAGCTTCGGGAGGCTGCAGCAGCGCCTTCATCTCGGCTCGCAAGCTCGCGTCGCCCGCGCGGCGGAGAGGGTGCCGGCGAGCTTTCTCGCCTTCGACCTCTTGTACCTCGAAGGCCGTCTCTACATGGAGGCTCCCTACGACGAGCGCAGAGAGCTCCTCGAGTCGCTCGAGCTCGGCGGCGGCAGCTTCGCCACGCCCCCCTCGGTCCGAGACGGCACTGGCATCGAGGTCCTCAGGGTCGCCGACGAGCGCGGTCTCGAAGGCGTCGTCGCCAAGCGCCGCGCCTCGCCCTATGCCCCCGGCCAGAGAAACGGCGACTGGTTGAAGGTCAAGATCTTCCTCACCCAGGAGGTCGTGATCGGCGGGTGGACCAAAGGCAAGGGCGAGCGCGAAGGCAGCCTCGGGGCCCTGCTCCTCGGCATCCCGGAGGGCGGCCGGCTCGTCTACGTCGGGAAGGTGGGGACCGGGTTCAGCGAACGAGCCCGGCGCGAGCTGCTGGCGGTGCTGGCGCCGCTCGCCCAGCCCGAGAGCCCCTTCACCGAGCGCCTGAGCCCCGCCGAGACGAGGCTTGCCACCTTCGTCCGGCCGGCGCTCGTGGGCGAAGTGCGCTACGGCGAGTGGACCGGGGACGGCCACCTGCGCCATCCCTCCTGGCGCGGCCTGCGTCTTGACAAGGCGCCGGCCGACGTCGTGCGCGAGACTAGGGCTGACGATGACTGAGGTGAGCACGGAGCGTCGCGAAGCAGTCGAGGCGTTTCTTGGCGAGACGGTCGGGCGAGACGAGGTTGTCCTCTCCCGCGGCAGGCTCGCCCAGCTCACCTCCGAGGTGGTCGCCCACCCGGAGCTGTGGAGAGACCTCGTCGTCCACGACGCCGAGGAGCGGTGGTACCTGCTCTTGTACGGGTCGCCCGAGTACGACCTCTGGCTCCTCTCCTGGTTGCCTGGCCAGGACACCGACTGGCACGACCACGGAGGGTCCTCCGGCTCGTTCACGGTGGCCGACGGGATGCTCTCCGAGCAGTCGAGACGCGGGAACCGCCGCGTCGGGACGCGAACGCTCGCTGCCGGCGAGGGCGTCGCCTTCGGGCCGGCACACGTCCACAACGTCGGCCATCACGGTGCCGCCCCCGCCGTCAGCGTGCACTCGTACTCCCCCGCCCTGACGGCCATGACCTACTACGACCTCGGTCCCTACGGGCTGACGGCACGGGAGACACTGGCGGTCGACACGCCTGAGAGACCTCCTCGACGCTCGATCGACTCGGTGCTCGAGGCCTCCCGTCTCGAGATCGACCGTCTCGAGCCGCAAGAGGCCGCTCTCGCCATGGAGAAGGGCGCCGTCCTCGTCGACATCCGGCCGAGCGAGTACCGCGAGGCCGAGGGGGCAGTGCCAGGCGCCGTCGCGATCGAGCGGAACGTCCTCCAATGGCGCCTCGACCCGCTCTGCGACGCACGCATCGAGTCCCTTGCGCACTACGACCGCCAGATCATCGTCATGTGCAACGAGGGGTACGCCTCGAGCCTGGCGGCGGCGGACTTGCGCCACCTCGGGCTCAGCCGGGCCGCCGACTTGAAGGGTGGCTACAGGGCCTGGAAGGCCGCCGGGCTCCCCACGAGCGCCGCCGCGCCGGCGCCCGCCTCCTCGTCCTCGTAGTGCGCCCACCCCCCGGACGGTCCCGGTGAGGGTCGAGCTCGACGGCAGCTCGCTCACGCTCGAGGGTCTTCTCGCGATCGTGCGAGGAGAGGCGTCCGCCGTCCTTGCCCCCGATGCCCGCCGCCTGATGGGCCGGTCGAGGGAAGTCGTCGCCGAGGCGCTCGCTTCCGAGGAGAGCGTCTACGGGCTCACGACCGGAGTCGGCGAGCGAAAGCGAGTCTCGATCGGCCAGGAGGACCAGCGGCGCTTCAACCGGCTGATGATCGCCAGCCACCGCGTCGGCCAGGGACCGCTCGCGCCGCCCGAGGTCGTCCGCGCCGCCATGGTCTGCCTGGCGAACGGCCTCGCCAAGGGATTCGTCGGAGCCCGCCCAGAGCTCGCCGACCTCGTCCTCGAAGCTCTCGCCGGCGGCTTCGTCCCGCCCGTCCGCTCCCTCGGCTCGGTCGGCGAGGCAGATCTCGGCCCGCTCGCAGATCTTGCCGACGGTCTCCTCGGGCGCCGGGGCTTCGAGCTCGAAGAGGGAGAGGGGCTCGCTCTCATCGACAACAACGCCTTCTCGACGGGGTGGTCCGCCCTGGCCGTGCTCGGGGCGGAGCGGCTCATCGACTCCGCCGACGTGGCCGCCGCCCTCGACCTCGAGGGCTTCGCCGCCAACCTCAGCCCGTGGCACGAGGTCGTCGTCGACTCGCGGCCCTTTCCTGGCGTCGCCACGACGATCCGGAACGTACAGCACCTCCTCGAGGGAAGCGTCCTTCACCGCAAGGGAACGGCACGGAACCTGCAGGACCCGCTTACGTTTCGCTCCGTCCCGCAGGTCCACGGCGCCTTCCGGGAAGCCCTCGCCTACGCCCGCGGCGTCATCGAGGTCGAGGTCAACTCGTTCCAGGGCAACCCGGCCGTCGTCGTCGCCGAGCGCGCAGTCATCTCCATCGCCAACTTCGAGCCTGTCGTCATGGCCGCCGCCCTCGACCTCGTGAGGATCGCCCTCGCCCCCGTCGTGACCTCGGCGGCGGAGCGAGCCGTCAAGTTGCTGCAGCATCCCTGGTCGGGGCTGCCTGCGGGTCTCACGGAGACGCCCGAGAGCGGCGAGGACGGCTTGGCCGAGCTGGCCGTCGCCGCCCAGTCCTTCGCCGCCGAGGCGCGGCTGCTCGCCCAGCCCGTCTCGTTCGAGATGGCGAGCTCGAGCAAGGCAGAGGGGATCGAGGACCGGACCACGATGGCGCCGCTCTCCGCCCGGCGTCTCGAGGAGATGGTCGTGCTCACCGCGCGGGTGATCGCCGTCGAGCTAGCCGTCGCCGCCCAGGCGGTCGACCTCCGTTGCCTCGGGCCCCTCGGCAGGGGGACAGCTGTCGCCCACGAGCTCGTGAGGTCGCACGTGCCCTTCACGGCTCGGGGCACGCCCCCTCGCCGCGATCTCCAGCCCCTTGTCGATGCCGTCGAGGAGGGAAAGCTGGCGGCTCTCGGGCCGTCGTTTCGCCCGAGTGGACGTGATTGAACAGGAGTGTTCGGCTCGCTTATGCTGCGGTCTGTTGTACTTTGCAGTTACGTGACGAATCACAAAGGGAGGTGTCAATGGACACCGAAGAGACCGAAGACCGTTCCAACATCGACCACGAGCGCCTCGATCCCCTGCGCCGTGGCCACGGGCCGATCGGGGAGCATGTCATCGACGAGTTCGTCGACGGGCGGTTGTCTCGAAGGGACTTCCTCCGCCGTGCGAGCGCCGTAGGCGTCGGGCTCCCCGTCGCGGGAGCGATCGCAAGAGCAGTAGGGGTGCCGGACGGCGACTCAAAGGCTGTCAGCTCCTCCTCGAGGACGGCTCGGGCGGAGGGGCGGCCGGACGCGACCGGCGGCACGTTGAGAGCGGGCATGATCATCCCTGCCGGTGCCATCAACCCGCTGACGATCGACGACCAGGGAGGTCTCGAGCTCATCGGCAACGTGGGCGAGTTCCTCGTCTTCACGACCCAGGGCCTCGCCTACCAGCCCTGGCTTGCCACGAGCTGGAAGCCGAACAGCGACGCCACGGTCTGGACCTTCAAGATCCGCCAGGGCGTGAAGTTCAACGACGGCACGCCGATGACCATCGACGACGTCGTCTACAGCTTCCAGTCGCAGGCCGATCCGAAGAACGCCGGCAACGCCCTCTCGGTCTTCGGCGGCACGCTCGACCCGGCAGGGGTCGTGAAGGTCGACGACGAGACGATCGCCTTCCACCTCGAGGCCGCCGACGGCGGTTTCGTCGACGCCGTCTCCGAGGACAACTACAACATGATCGTCGTCCCCGACGGCTTCGACTACGCCGACTACCAGACGCAGTTCGTCGGCACGGGGCGTTTCAAGATGTCGAGCTTCAGCGCCAACGTCGGGGCAACCTACGTCCGCAACCCCTACTACTGGGGGAGCAAGGCGAAGTCGTCGGAGATCGAGTTCACCTTCTACGCAACCGAGCAGCCGATGACGGCGGCGCTCGAGGCGGGCGACATCGACTGCCTCGACCAGTTCTCGGTGGCCGAGAGCCCGCAGCTCCTCACCGGCGGCTACAACGTCATCAGCCTGAAGGCGGCGACGCACCGCGAGTGCTCGATGCGAAACAACATCAAACCGTTCACGAACAAGTACGTGCGCCAGGCGATCGCCTACACCCTCGACCGCCCCGAGATCGTGAAGGCGCTCTTCAAGGGGTACGCGGAGGTGGGCAACGACAGCCCCTTCGCACCGGTGTTCAAGTCGAC
>JASHRK010000296.1 GCA_030037405.1 Acidimicrobiales bacterium
TCTGCCACGGGTCTCTCCGATCAGGTCGCTTGTCAGCGTGCGCCGAGCTGAGCTGCCTTGGACTCGAGGCGCTCGGCGACCTCGTCGAAGGACTTCTCGAAGGCGGTGACACCCTCGTCCTCGAGGGTGTGGGCGACGTCTGCGAGATCGACCCCGACGGTGGCGAGCTCGTCGACGACCCTTGCGGCATCCTCGAAGGCGTCGATCGTCCTTGCCACGTGCCCATGGTCCAAGAAGGCGTCGATCGTCTGCTCGGGCATCGTGTTCACCGTCTCGGGGCCGATGAGGGTCTCCACGTAGGCGAGGTCCGGGTAGGCAGGGTTCTTCGTCGAGGTGGACGCCCAGAGGGGCCGCTGCGGGCGGGCACCCCGGCGTGCGAGCGCCTCCCAGCGCTCGCTCCCGAAGCGCTCCATGAACCGTTCGTAGGCAAGGCGCGCCTGGGCGACGGCCGTCTTGCCCCGCAGGCCGAGCGCCTTGGCGGCGAGGGAGGAGCCCGGATGCTCGGCGGCGATGGCTTCGAGGCGGCGGTCGGTCTCGGTGTCGACCCGGCTCACGAAGAAGGAGGCCACCGAGGCCACCCTGCTCGGGTCTCCGCCGGAGGCGACGAGTGCCTCGAGGCCGGACTGGTATGCCTCCATGACGGCTTCGTAGCGCTCGATCGAGAAGATCAGCGTCACGTTGATGCTCCGGCCCTCCGAGATCATCTGGCGGATGGCGGGGATGCCCTCTTTCGTCGCCGGGATCTTCACGAGGGTGTTCGGCCGGCCGATCCTCTCGTGGAGGCCGCGGGCCGCCTCCACGGTCCCGCTCATGTCCCGGGCAAGGCTTGGCGCCACCTCGATCGAGACGAAGCCGTCGCCTCCGCCGCTCGACTCGTAGAGGGGGGCGAAGGCTTCGAGGGCCCCGGACACATCCGTCACCACGAGGTCCCAGTAGGCGTCGACGACGCTCTCCCGCGAGTGGTAGGAGCTCTCGAACTGCTCGTCGTAGTCGTCGCTCTCCTCGATCGCCTTCGCCATGATCGTCGGGTTCGAGGTGAGGCCGCGCACTCCGTTGCCGATCAGCTCGCCGAGGTGCCCGCCGGTCAGCCAGGAGCGCTTCAAGTTGTCGATCCAGGGGCTCTGGCCCCCCGAGTCGTACAGCGCGTGGAGATTGGTCACCGCTCCTCCTTCTCGTCTCAGTTCGTGAGGCCGAGCAGCTCTCGGGCGCTCTCGGCGACGTTGGCGGCCGTGAAGCCGAACTCCTCCATGTTGCGCGCTCCGGGAGCAGAGGCGCCGAAATGGTCGATGGCGACGACGGCGTCGGCGTAACGGTCCCAGCCGAACGAGGAGGCCGCCTCGACGGCGAGGCAGGGCACGCCGGGGGGAAGGACGTGTTCCTGGTAGGCGGGATCGGTCTTGGCGAACAGGTCCCACGAGGGGAAGGAGACGACGCGGGCGTCGATGCCCGCCTCGCGAAGGGAGTCTCGCGCCCCGACGCAGTGCTGCACCTCGCTTCCGGACCCGATGAGGACGAGGCTCGGCTGCTCGCCTTCTTCCTCGCAGAGCACGTAGGCACCGGCCTCCACCCCCTCCCGGGCGCGCTCGGACGTGCCGGCGAGCACGGGAAGGTTCTGCCGGCTGAGCACGAGGAGAGTCGGCCCCTCGGCTTCGACGGCGACCCGCCAGGCCGCCGAGCACTCGTTTGCGTCCGCAGGGCGGATGAGGCTGAGCCCCGGCATCGCACGGAGCGACGCCAGGTGCTCGATCGGCTGGTGGGTGGGGCCGTCCTCGCCGAGGCCTATCGAGTCATGCGTGAAGAAACAGATCACGTGTGCTCGCGACAGGGCCGCGATCCGGAGCGCCGGGCGGCAGTAGTCGCTGAAGACGAAGAAGGTGCCCGCCACCGGGAGGACGCCCCCGTGGCGCGCCATGCCGTTGAGGGCGCTCACCATGCCGAACTCGCGGATGCCGTAGTGCACCTGGCGCCCGCGGGGGTTGGCACGGGACATGGTGTCTTCGAGGTCGAGCTTCGTGCCCGTGTTCCCTGTCAGGTCGGCGGCGCCTATCACGAGCCCGGGGACATTGGAGGCGGTGGCGAGGACCACCTTGTTGACGGCGTTTCTCGTAGCGATGCTCTCGCCCGCCTCGAAGCTTGGCAGCTGCTCCTCGAAGCCCTTTGCTGGCCTGCCAGCGAGGCATGACTCGAAGTTCTCCCTCTCCTCGTCGCCGAGCGAGGCAACCCTCTCCTCCCAGGTCTCGCGGAGCTCCCGTCCCCGTGCTCCCGCCTCGCGGTAGTAGGAGACGACGTCCTCGGGGGAGAAGAAGTCCTCGTCCGGGGGCAAACCGAGAAGGCTCTTCGTCTCCCTTATCTCGTCGGCGCCGAGAGGTTCTCCGTGCGCCTCCTTCGTGTCCGTCTTGTGCGGGGAGGGCCAGCCGATGTGGCTGCGGAGGATGACGAGCGACGGCCTCTCGGCTTCCGCCATGGCTTCACGGATGCCCCCTTCGATGGCGCCGAGGTCGTTGGCGACGTCGCCGAGGCGGACGACGTGCCAGCCGTAGGCCGCGAAGCGACCGGCGACGTCGTCGCCGGTCGCGAGCTCGGTGGCGCCGTCGATCGTGATGTGGTTGTCGTCGAAGACGTAGACGAGCTTGCCGAGGCCGAGATGGCCGGCGAGCGAGGCGGCCTCGTGGCTCACGCCCTCCATCAGGTCTCCGTCACCGCAGATGCCGAAGACGTGGTGGTCGCAGAGCTCCGGCCCGAAGCGACCCCTCACGAAACGTTCCGCCATCGCCATGCCGACGCTCTGGGCGAAGCCCTGGCCGAGCGGTCCGGTCGTCACCTCGATCCCGACCGTGTGCCCCGCCTCGGGGTGCCCGGGAGTGAGCGAGCCGAACTGGCGGAAGGCCCGGAGGTCGTCCAGCTCGAGGCCGTAACCCGTGAGATAGAGCATGGAGTACTGGAGGATGCAGGCGTGGCCGTTCGAGAGCACGAAGCGATCGCGATCGAACCAGCCGGGGTCGGCGGCGTCGTAGCGCATTATGCGGGTGTAGAGGACGTGGGCGAGGGGGGCGAGCGCCATGGCCGTGCCTGGATGGCCCGCCTTGGCGCGCTCGGGGGCGTCCATCGCCAAGCCCCTTATGACGTTGATACCGCGCTCTTCGATGTCCAGGTCTGTGAGAGATGTGGGCACGGTCGCAGCCTAGGTGCGTCCCCGGGGTGGCGGCGACGCGAGGGCGTGGCGGTCAGGTGACCCCGGTCGGGACGCGGGGATCCGCCAGGCGCACCTCTTGCAAGCGGATCGTCGCCTGTTTGCAGCGCACGAGAAGCAAGATGATCCACCAACCGGGATCTATCTCGCCGGAGGCGTGCGCGAGCCGTGCCGAGGTGGGGGCGGCGTGATGGTTGTTGTGCAGGCCCTCGCCGGCTGTGAGCCAGGCGAGCCACTGGTTGTTGCGCGCCGTGTTCTCGTAGACCTTCTTCCCGTAGTAGTGCCCGACGGCGTTGACGGCCGAGTTGACGGAGAGATAGATGACGACGTGGAAGCCGGCCGCCATGAGGGCCACCTGCCAGCCGAAGATGAGGCAGAGGATGCCTGTGCCGATGCTGAGCCCGATGACGGCGTGGTCGAGGAGGAGCTTGTCCCAGCGGTCCGGCTTCAGGTCTCGGGCGTACTTGGCGGTGAGGGCAGCGTCTCTGGCGGCGTTGCGGTAGAGGAAGACGTTCGCGAGCTGGACCTTCCAGTACCCGAGGAGGATCGGGGAGTGGGGGTCGCCGGGGACGTCTGTGTAGGCGTGGTGCTTGCGGTGGACGGCCGCCCACTGGCGGGGCCGGATCCCGGTCGTGAGCCAGGTGAGGATGCGAAAGACGACGGTGACCGGTTTGCTCACGGTGAGCGCCCGGTGGGCAAGGGTGCGATGGAGCCACACCGTCGTGCAGACGACCCCGATCTGGGTGACGACGAAACCGACGACAAAGGCGAGCAACACCTTGGGCACGGCGCGATGGTATCAGGACCTACTTACCAGTAGGTAGGGTCTGACCAGGGGCTAGAATGGGGCAGGTGAGCTTTTCGGCCTCGAGTTCACCCGCGGAGGGTGCCGGCGGCGACGATACGCACGCCCGGCCGGCGGCCGGGCGTGCGGACGGGAGCAGCACGCGCGAGCTCATCTTGAAGGCCGCCCTGCGCTGCTTTGCCGATCGCGGGTACGAGGGCACCTCTCTCAACGACATCGCCGGCGCCGTCGGCATCCGCCGGCCGAGCCTGCTCCATCACTTCCCTTCCAAGGAAGCTCTCTATCGCCAGGTCCTCGAGGTCTCCTTCGCCGATTGGGTGGCCCGCGTCGCCTCAGCCATCGACCAGCCGCGCGACGGTTGGGAACAGGTGGACCGGGTGCTCACGGTGGGCTTTCGTTTCTTTGCCGAGAGCCCGGACTTCGTGCGCCTCGTGCGCCAGGAGTCCCTCGCCGGCGGTGGGCAGCTCGCCCACGAGCTCGGCGAGGCGGTGCGCCCGATGCTGGAACGTGCGGTCAAGTTCTTCGACAGGCAGATGGAGCTCGGCCGCTTCCGGCGCCACGACTCCGAGCAGCTGGTCCTGACCGGCTACGCCGCCCTCTCCACCTGGTTCAGCGACGTCGCCTTTCTCGAGGCGGTGATCGGGCGCGACCCCCTCGCCGAGGGGGAGCTGGCGAGACGGCTCGAGCATCTGAGAGCGTTCTTCAAAGCGGCGCTCGAGCCCTGACCGCCTTCCAGGTCCCGCGGGTGCCGCTTACGTGGTCCGGCAGCGAGGCAGTTGCTAGGTTGTCCTGATCATGCCAGCGCACGTTGCCAGGGGGGAGAGCCCGCAGCACGGCGACCCGAGGACCGAGGTGGCCGAGCTCGTCGAGATGGTGAAGAGCTACGTGCTGCAAGAGACGCTCGGACCGCTCAAGCACATCGGCCGCACTCTCGCCTTCGGCTCGGCTGCCGCCGCCCTCTTCGGGCTCGCGGCCGTTCTCAGCCTCGTCGGGGTGCTGCGGGTCTTCCAGACCGAGACCGGCTCGGTCTTCGCCGGCGAGTGGAGCTGGGTGCCCTACGTCCTCACGAGCCTCACGGCGCTCGCCTTCCTCGGCGCCGCGGCGGCGATCGGGCTCCGTCCTCCCAGATCGGAGCGGCGGTGAGCGATCGCGTCACGCTGAGCGACATCGAGTCCAAGCTGCGGGACCTGGGCGGGTCGGCCCAGTCCAGCCTGAGCGGGGTCACCTCCAAGCCACCCGTCGTGGCGGGAGGGGCCGTCGCCGCCGTTCTCCTGGCTGCCGCCGTCTACCTGCTCGGCCGCCGGCGGGGACGCAAGGAGGCACCAGTGCTCGAGATACGGCGCATCTGAGCCGAGATGACCTCGGTGATCGCGCGAGGCGCCTGCTCGTGAGAGGCGCCCACCGATGAAGCTCTTGAGAAGGCTGGCGATCGCCGAGGTGATCGACAGGTTGCTCAGGCATGCGCTCCGGAGGGGCCTGCGTGACGGGCTGCTGGCGGGCGACGGGCTGTGGATCACCCTCGGGGCTGTCGCGTGGCTCGCCCGCTTCCTCATGAAGCGTTCCGAGCGCGAGGTCGTGCGCGAGGAGCTGCGGGAGGGCGAGACGATCGTCGTCACGAACCTCGGCCCAGGCCGCGTGCGAAGGGCGCCGACGGCGACTTGAGCCGCCGGCCTTTCGAGGAGGGGGAGCGGGTCCTGCTCGTCGACCGCAAGGGCCGGCGCAACCTCATCCAGCTCCGATCTGGTCGCAGCTACCAGTCGCACTCCGGCGTCATCTCCCATGACGCCCTCATCGGCCTCGTCGAGGGGAGCGAGGTGGCTGCGGTCACGAAGGATGCCGAGCGCCGCAACCCCGCCAAGTACCTCGCCCTGCGGCCTACCCTGGCCGACGTCGTCGTCGGGATGCCTCGGGGAGCCCAGGTGATCTACCCGAAGGACCTCGGCTCGATCCTCATGGCGGCGGACGTCTCCGCCGGCGTTCGCGTGCTCGAGTCAGGCGTCGGCTCCGGAGCGCTCACGATGACGCTTCTCCGGGCCGGCGCGGCTGTGACCGGCTACGAGGTGCGGGCCGACTTTGCCGAGCGCGCGCTCTCGAACCTCCGGGCCTACGCCACCGAGGCGAGCAGTCTCGAGATCGAGGTCCGCGACGTCTACGAGGGCATCGACGGCGAGTACGACCGGGTCGTGCTCGACCTCCCGGAGCCCTGGAACGTCGTCGGCCACGCGGAGTCCTGCCTCGTGCCGGGGGGGATCCTCTGTGCCTACCTGCCCTCGATCAACCAGACCGCGGAGCTGCGTGCGTCGCTCGAGCGGAGCGGGTTCGGCCTCGCCGAGACCTTCGAGACGCTGCGGCGCACCTGGCACATCGAGGGTCGCTCCGTCCGCCCTGACCTCCGCATGGTGGGGCACACCGGCTTCATCACGACGGCGCGCCGACTCGGCTGAGGCGTCAGTCCCCGGCGACGATGAAGATGCACTCTCCCGGGCACTCTTCGGCGGCCTCGGTGACGGCGTCTTCCAGCTCGGGGTCGACCTCCGCCATCTGAGCGGACCCGCCCGGGTCGTTCAACACGGTGTCGCCCTGCTTCACGTAGGCGAGGCCGTCGTCGAGGAGGGTGAACACGGAGGGACAGATCTCCTCGCAAAGACCGTCACCCGTGCACAGGTCCTGATCGATCCACACCTTCATCTACGCGCTCTCTCCTTCGCCCGAGCCGGTAACAGTCGCCCTGGCGGCTGAGACCGTCGACCTTCTAGCGGCCGACCCGCCGGGCTCGCGACAGTCTACGGGCAGCAGAGACCATGCACGAGCAGGCGCCCGCGGGCCGTGGCACCCTCGCCGAGCCGCCCGGTGTAGGGTCCCGACTGAG
>JASHRK010000297.1 GCA_030037405.1 Acidimicrobiales bacterium
TCTCCTTCGAGGAGGCTGAACGAGACGTCGTCGACGACCGTGCGGACCCTGTGGTCAGGGCCCTTGTACGACTTCGTGAGGTTGCGGGCTTCGAGGACGGCGACCGGCTCCTCCGAGGTGGCGGGATCCAAGGAGAGTGCAGTCGGTCGACGCGGCGTGGCCGTGACGCCGTTGGGTGCGTGGGGCGGCGGGGATGCGAGGGGCGGCGGGGATGCGTGGGGCGCCGGGGATGCGTGGGGCGCCGGGGATGCGACGGGCGCCGAGAGGCGCCTCCCCTTGTTGTGACCCGACGGCACGGCGGCAAGGAGGCGGCGGGTGTAGCCGTGGGTCGGGTGGGCGAGGACCTCGGCGGCCGGGCCGTACTCGACGAGGACGCCCTTTCGCATCACTGCGACACGGTCGGCGAGGCGGCTCACGACAGAGAGGTCGTGGCTGATGACGACGAGTGCCTTGCCGCGCTCCTTCATGGACTCGAGAAGGGACAGGATCTGCGCCTGCACGGTCACGTCGAGGGCGGTCGTCGGCTCGTCGGCCACGACGAGGTCGGGATCGAGAGCGATGGCGGAGGCGATGAGCGCCCGCTGGCGGAGCCCCCCCGACAGCTGTTGGGGCAGCTGTCGGGCTCTCATCTCGGGCTCGGGGACGCCGACCGATCGCAAGAGCTCGATCACCTTCGCCCGTCGTGCGGCGGGGCCCCCGTAGTGGTGCAGCCGGAGGGGCTCGGCGATCTCCCGGCCGACGGGCCGGAGGGCGTCGAGCGACACGAGCGCGTCCTGCAGCACGAAGCCGACGCCGACGCCCCGGATCGCCCGCCACTGGCGCTCCGAGAGACGGCGCACGTCGTGGCCGTGCAGCTCGAGACGGCTCGCCATCACCGTCGAGCGGTCGCCGGTCAGGCCGACGAGCGTCCGCGCCGTGACGCTCTTGCCCGAGCCGGACTCTCCCACGATGCCGAGGCACTCGCCTGTCGCGACCTCGAAGGAGACTCCCTTGACGACAGCGGCGTCGAGGTCTGTCGCCGGGCCGAACCAGACCTGGAGGTCCTCGACGGCGATGACCTTCTCAGCGGCCTTGGCGCTCAATGTGTCAGTGTTCATGTCGAAATCCTTCCTTCGATGCCGCGCTGGATGTGCCGTCCGAGCGCTGTGGTTGCGAGAGAGGTGAGGACGATGACGGCGCCGGGTATCAGCTCGAGCCACCAGGCGACAGAGATGTAGTCGCGGCCCGCCGCCAGCATGGCGCCCCACTCCGGAGCGGGCGGCGCCGCCCCGAGCCCGAGAAACGACAGGGCGGACGCCCACACGATCGCCTGCCCGACCCCGAGCGTCCCGAGCACGACAAGTGGTCGCATGGCGTTCGGGAGAACGTGGCGGAAGACGATCCGCTTCCGGCTGTGGCCGAGGACGCGGGCAGCCTCCACGTAAGGCGTGTCGCGCACGGCTATCACCTGGCCGCGGATCATGCGGGCGTACCCCGGGGCGGTGCCGATGCCGACGGCGATGATGAGGCTCGTCACGCCGGCCCCGAACATCGCCACGAACAACAGGGCGAGGAGCATCGACGGGAAGGCGAACATGACCTCGAGGAAGCGACTGACGACGGTGTCGATCCACTTGCTGCCAAGGCCGGCGGCGAGCCCGAGGATCATGCCGAGGGCGAGCCCCACCGCCGTCGCCGCGAGCCCGATGGAGAGCGACTCGCGGGCGCCGTACACCACGCGGGTGTAGACGTCCCGCCCGTTCTGGTCGGTCCCGAACAGATGGTGGATCGAAGGCGGCAGAAGCGTGGCCGCCTGGTCGACTGTTAGCGGGTTCCCGTGAGCGAGGAGCGACGGCCGGATGACGGCCACGACGAGAATGGCGAGGAAAAGCCCCGCCAAGAGCGGTCCCACGCCCGGCCAGCGCCGCCGGCGGGCACCCACGTGCACGGCGCCGGGAGGTAGGTGCGGCTGCTCGTCCAGAGGAGTGATGGGTGCGTCGAGCAAGGTCATCGCGAGCTACGCCCTCTTCAGCCGGGGGTCGGCGACCTGGTACAGCAGGTCGACGGCGAGGTTGGCGACGACGTAGACGACGGCGACGACGAGCACGACTCCGATGGTGAGCGGCATGTCCTGCTGGGTGACGCCCTGCACGAGCACGTTGCCAAGCCCCTGCCGGGAAAAGAGCGTCTCCACGATGACGGCGCCGCTTATGAGCGAGCCGAGTGCCCATCCCGACATCGTCAGTCCGGGGAGGATGGCGTGGCGAAGGCCGTGGCGGAGCCGTACGCCCCAGTCGCCCATGCCCCGGGCTCTGGCCGTGGTCACGTACGGCTGCTCGAGGGCCGCCTCGAACTCCTCCCTCGTCACCTGGCCGATGAAGCCTGCGAGCGGTACGGCGAGCGTGAGCGACGGCAGTGCCAGCCCCTCGAAGCCGGTGCCTCCCGTGGCGGGGAAGATCCTCAAGTGGAACGCAAGGACTTCGAGGAGGAGGATCCCGAGCCAGTACTGCGGAAGCGACGCTGTGAGGATCTCGAGGCCCGAGCCGATCGATGAGGCGACCCGTCCGCGGCGGACGGTCACGATCGAGGAGAGCACCGCCAGCACCCAGGCAAGCACGAGAGAGCAGAGCGTGAGCTCCATCGTCGGCCCGACGTTCTGGCGGATGACCGTCGAGACCGCCTGCTGCTGGGAGGGCGAGTAGCCGAGGTTGCCCCTGACAAGGCGCCCGAGGTAGAGGAGGTACTGGACTACCAGGCTGTGGTCGAGGCCGTACTCACGGCTGACGTAGGCGAGCTCGGCACGGGTGGGGTGAGCCGCCGCTCCTCCCGCGTAGGCCATCGCAGGGCTCCCCGGCATGAGATGCAGCGAGAGGAAGGTCACCGTCGCTGCACCCCATACCACGAAGGCGGCGCCCCCGATCCGTCCTGCCACCCACCTCAGCCGGTGGACGGCCCGCAGCGAGCGGCTCGTCACGAGATCCAGGTGCTGTAGAAGTCGGGCAGGCCGACGGCGTAGTCAGCCGAGACCCCGTGCGTGTTCGAGGCGATCGCGAGACGCTCCTCCGCTGGGTAGAGGTTGAGGATCCAGGCCTCTTTCGACACGATCGCCTGCGCCTCGTCGTACAGCTTCTGACGGATCGTCGGGTTCTGCTCGGCGAGGCCCTCGGCGAGCAGTGTGTCCAACTGCGGGTCCGACGAGTGCGAGGCATTCGTGCCGTAGTACTTGAGCGCCTGGGTCGAGAAGAGCGTTCGGAGGACGTCAGGCGTGTTCGTGATCCAGTAGCCGCCCGCCAGCGTCTGGTACTTGCCGTTGCTCCAGAGGTCGTCGTAGGCCGTCGAGCTGAGCGGGTCGAGCGTCACGTCGAAACCCACCTTCTCCTCGGCCGCCTGGATGTCCTCGTAAAGGGTCAGGTCCTCGGACGGGGTGTAGCCGGGATCCGAGTCGTAGGGAATGCTCACTGACAGCACCTGGCCGAGCTTGTTCGTGCGGTAGCCGTGGCTGTTGTGTCCCGTCCAGCCGGCCTCTTCGAGGAGTTGCTCGGCCTTCGCCGGGTCGTAGGAGTAGGCGTTCTGGAACGCCGAGTCGTAGTCGGGCGTGCCGGGGACGAGAGGGCTGCCCACGTACGGGTAAGTGCCGAAGTAGGCGCTCTTCAGGGACGCCTTCTCGTTCGAGGCGTAAAGGAACGCCTGACGCACGTCGAGGCTCGTGAAGGGCGAGGCGGCGGCGTTCAGGATGATGCTGTTGGGGCTGCCCGGTCGCTCGTGGGTGAAGATCGTGATGTGCGAGGCGGCGGCCGACGCCCAGTCCTCGGCCGGCGGGTAGTAGATGACGTTCGCCTCGCCGTCCTGGAGGGCTGCCCACCTGACCGAGGCGTCAGGGACGATCTTCCAGATGATCTCCTTCAGGTAGGCGGGCCCGGTGTGAGGCGAGCCGGGGGGAGGCGAGTTGTAGTGCGGGTTGCGGACGAGGACGATCTCCTGGTTGGGGACGTAGCTCTTGATCTCGAACGGCCCCGACCCGATCGGATCGTCGCAGTTGGCCGAGATCCCCCGAGCAAAGCCTTTCGGCGACTCGATGCCGATGTACGACTGCGCCATCACGTCGAGAAACGAGGAGTCGGGCGTCTTCAAGGTCACCTGCAGCACGTAGGGGCTCAACACCTTCGAGCTCTGGTAGAAGGGCGCGATATAGCCGCCATCGGTCGACGAATCGGTCTTCGGGTTGACGACGCGTTCGATGTTCGCCTGCACGGCGGCGGCGTTGAGCGGGGTCCCGTCGGTGAACCGGACGTTGTCGCGCAGCGTGAAGGTGTAGACGCGCCCGTTCGGCGAGATCGTCCAGGACTTGGCGAGCCAGGGCTCGATCTTGCCGTCGGGCCCCTCGTAGACGAGGTTGTCGGTGTACTGCGCGGCGATCATCGCCTGCGGGATGTCGCCGCCTATCTGCGGGTCGAGGCACGACTCCTCTCGATCCTCCAGGTAGACGAGAGTGCCGCCGCGCACAGGTTTCGAAGAGCTCGTGAGCGTGCTGCCGCCCGGCGGGCTTGCCGCCGAGCTCCCGCAGGCGGCGAGGACGAGACCAGAGGCTACCGCGGCGGCTAGAAGAGCGAGGAGGGATCGCTTATGTTTCATTGGAGGTCTCCGTTTCGCAGGCTGATTTAACACTATTTCGATTAGACCGATGGAAATAGTAAGCATTCGCTTGTGATCCTGTCAAGGAACCCGGGTGACTCTGTACGCGCGCCAGGGCCAGGAGGCGAGAGCCGGTCAGGCGTCAGCCGTCAGGCGTCAGCCGCCATCCGGCGACAGAGGTCAGCTGCGCCGCCGCCCGGGTGCTTCAGCCGCGCACTGCTCGCAAGAGGAGTGGCCCAGCAGCCTCGAGCCACTTCGCCACCACCGCGTCGAGGTCGCCGAAACGGTCTTCGGTGACGTACAGCCCACGCGTCGGAACCGACGCGCCGAGCTCGACGAGGAGCGGCCGGAGGTGGACCTCGGTGGCGAGGGAGTGGATCGGCGCCGCGCCGGTCATGACGGGGACGGCGACTGTGCCGGCGAGACCGTCGTTGCCATAGCGGTCGAGGAACACCTTGAGCAGTCCGGTGTACGTCGCCTTGTAGGTGGGTGAGGCGACCACCACGACGGAGCTCGTGGCAACGGTACGCAGCGCCTCTGCGACGGGCTCGGACTCCGAGTCGAGCAGTGCCGGCCCGAAGGCGGCGAGGTCGATGACCGCCGGCTCTCCGACGTCGCCGAGAAGGCCTCGCACGCCCGCGGCGACGGCGGCGCCGACGGCGAGGGTCCGTGAGCCCGCTTTCGGGTTCCCGACGACAAGCGTGAGCGTCACGACGCTCTTCTCCTCGCCGTTGCCGTGTCCGATCGGAACCATTCGCGAGCGAGGAGTTCCAAGGATCTCAACCTGTCCTCGTGCCCGTGCGTGATCGTGGTCACGATGAGCTCGTCGGCGCCGGAAGCTTCCTGCAGGAGCTCGAGCTGGCGGACGACGGTGGACGGCGCCCCCACGAACTGCGTGGAGATGCGATCGACGACAAGAGCCCTGTCCTCGTCGCTCCAACGGTGCTTGAGGGCCTCCGTCGGGCTCGGGAAGGCGATGGCACCGAGGCCGCGCCGGATGCTCAGCACCCACAGCCCGTAGCCGAGGGCAAGCTCCTGCGCCGTCTCGTCGTCGGGCGCTACGACGACGTCGGCGGAGACGGCCACGTACGGCTCGTCCAGCTCGTCGGAGGCGACGAAAGCCCGCCGGTAGGCATCGACGGCGTCGAGTGCGGTCGCCGGCGTGATGTGGTAGCTGGCCGAGAAACGAAGCCCGTACCGCCCAGCCACCTCCGCGCTCTCGCCGGCGCTGCTGCCGAGCACCCAGACCTGCGGCGTCGCGCCAGCGCCCGGCGTCGGAGCGGGGTCGATCCCGTCCAGGCGGTAGGTCCCGCGCAGGAGCGAGAGGACGTCGCCGAGAAGCTCGGAGTAGGCGGGCGTCTCGGCCTTCGGCTGCTGCAGCATCTCTGCGGTGAGCCCGAGGAGCGGGGACTCCGCCCTCTCCCGGAGCGACGGCGGGGCCGGGATCA